>PGZG01000284.1 GCA_002840115.1 Gammaproteobacteria bacterium HGW-Gammaproteobacteria-14
AAATTTTTCGAAGATACTTGCATCGCCACCGATCAGCTCAAACTTGGCGTTTTGCAGGGCAGCAGCCATAACTTTGGCGTTTTCTTGCGCAATAATGCGCTGTGCGTCGAGTTGTCCCAAGATTTGTTTTTCTTGCAACTCCAAGCCCATGCGGAACTCTTCAAACGAGCGTGCATCGGCCGACAGGTCTTCGTAGGTTTTCAGCTTCGCGAGTAAGCCGTTGGCGTCGGCGACCAAGATCGCTTCGCGGGCTTTGGCTTTGGCCATACCGAGACGTTCTTCGCCATCGGCTTCAGCAAACAAGCGTTTTTCCAGCACCAACGCTTCGGCCAGTCCGGCTTCTTTGTCCGATGCAGCCATGGCTTCACGCGCTTTGGCTTTGGCCAGTCCAAGCTTTTCTTCACCATCGGCTTCTGCACTGAGACGTTGTTGCAGCACTTCAGCTTCGGCCAATCCCGCTTGTTTGTCCGACATCGCCATGGCTTCACGGGCTTTGGCTTTGGCAAAACCAAGCTTCTCCTGTCCATCGGCTTCGACTTGTAAGCGGTTGTCCAGTACCCGCACATCGGCCATGCCGGTTTCTTCTTGCGCCTTGGCCATCGCGAGTTTGACTTCAGCTTGTGCGAGTCCTGCAGTCTTTTCAGCATTTGCATTGGCTTCTTGCACTTGAGCAGCAGCAAGACCTGTTGCAGCGGCGAGGGCTTGTTGGCCTTCGGCTTGTTTTTTCTCAGCAGCAGCTTTCTTCTCAGCAGCATCAAACTCTGCCTGAGCGCGAATCAATACTTCATCGGCCTCAAACTTAGATTGCTCAAACTGTGCTTCGGCGGCTTTGACTTGCTTGATTTTATGTTCTTCGGCAGTGGCTTGCGCTGCGGTGATCGACACCAGTTTTTTGCGCTCTGCATCGGAACGGTTGCGCACGTCTTTGATATTTTCTTCTTCCTCGGCCACACCACGTTCGACAGCGATGCGCTGACTGGTGATTTCAGCGATTTCTTTGCGCTCGCCTTCGAGCTCTTTTTCCATGTTGATGCGTTCGACTTCGACTGCGCGTTGACGATTTACGTCTTCAAGCTCACGTGCTTGGCGAATCCGCACATCCTCGATCTGAATCGCACGCTCACGGGCTTTTTCGGCCAGTTCGATTTGGCGTTTTTTGTTTTCTTCGGCGATGGCGATTTCTTCTTCGGTTTTGATGCGTGCCGCTTCGATTTTACCGCGCTCTTCTTGCTGTACTTGCTCGGTCGCTGAGGTTTCACGCGCTTTTAAGGTGTCGATTTCGCGACGTTGCCGTGCTTCTGCATCGGTTTGGCTGCGTTCCAGTTCCAAAGCGGCTTCACGTGCAGAGACGTTTTTGCGTTGGATCTCAAGCTCTTGATCGCGCTCTAAGCGGTTAGTTTCGATGTTGTGCTTAGCGGTGATTTCGGTAATTCGCCGAATCCCTTCTGA
>PGZG01000050.1 GCA_002840115.1 Gammaproteobacteria bacterium HGW-Gammaproteobacteria-14
CACAGCAAAGAAGTTATGGGCCACCGCCATCAGTAGCGGGACCTTGAACACCACATTGCCAATGCCCAGAGCAATTTGTAGCAATAGCAGGCCGCCGATAGCGAGGCCGAAATTGCGATGAAAGTGGCAGCGAGCATTAAGCATGACTCGCAGCGCCAGTAGCCCGACCACCAGAAAGACGGCAATGGCGCCGAAGCGATGCATCACATGAATGGTGGTACGAGCATCGTTCTCCAGCACGCCGAACTCGTAATCCGGCTTGTCGTGTTCATGGCCCCAGAAGGTAAAGGCATCACGGAAGTTGATATGGTCTTTCCAGCCGGATTCGCAAATTGGTAACTCGGTGCAGACTACGGCGGCATAGTTGGCCGTAGTCCAGCCCCCCAGTGCGATTTGCAGAATAACAACGCCAATGGCGGCGCCAGCCAGGCCTTTCAGGGAGCGTACATCACAATCATTGAGGAAGCGGGGCCAGTGATAAAGTTTGGCGGTAAGCCAGCACAGCAGCGTCATGGTGGTGAAGCCGCCGAGCAGGTGCAGCATCACAATGGTTGGTTGCAGCCCCATGGTGACGGTCCATTTTCCCAGAATGCCCTGACAAATCACCAGTACCAGCAGGGTCAGAGGTAGGGCAACGGGCTGTTTCGCTTCACGACGGTTGCGCCAGGCCATGACCGCGACAATCAGAATCAGTAATCCCAGAGCGCTGGCAAAATAGCGATGGACCATTTCCGGAATGGTTTTAAAGGCCTCCCGGTAGGTGCCAGGTTCAACTTCGTTGCGGCTGTTAACGTAGGAAATAGCTTTGCGAACATCCATGTGTCCATAGCAACCCGGCCAGTCCGGGCAGCCAAGGCCGGCATCCGCAAGCCGTGTCCAGGCACCGAGCATAATGACCCCGGCGGTGAGCAGAACGGCGACGACGGTAAGGCGGCGCTGCCAGCGCAGGGAGGAGCTGATGTTGTCATGCATAGCCAATTACCCGATCAGTGAGCCCTTGAGAGTGCGTTTCAGGTCGTAAAGCAGTTTGTCCGCCTCAAGAAGCACTTGCTCCATGTCTTCATGAGAGGGATACCACATAAAGATCTGGCCATCCGGCGCCATCAGATAAATATGATTTTCGGGGTTGGTGCTTTCAGGAAAGGCGGCACCAAGATTCGATCTTAGCGCCTCGGCATCCACAGAAATTTCAATCATGCCGGCAACCTGATTGTCGAGAAAATCGCGCAACGATGGTTGTGGCGGTGCGCTATGGGCGATGACACGTCGTACTCGCGGGGCATCGCTGCCGAGGCCGAGACGTAATTGCTGAATCAGATAATAAAGCCCGTTCTTGCAGGCGGTATCGCACTCGCCGGCGGCGATATAAAGCAGCGTCCATTTCCCGGCCAGAGAATCAGCAGTTACTGCATCGCCGTTGCTGTTGGTTGGTTGCAGGCTTTCAATGGCTACATGGGGAATAATCAATGATCCCTTGTTAACACGATCGAGTTTGTCCAGATCCACAAACAGATGAACAAAGGCAAACGTCAATGCAAACGGCGCGACAATCAACGCCATCATCATCATGTTCTTAGTGCGAGCGGTCATTTGTTAGCGTCCTGTGATAAACCGGTGGGGCGACGCAGGCTCGCCACCAGGAAAAAAATAAAAGCGGCGAGTGCCATTGCGAACCATTGAAATGCATAACCGTAGTGACGCTCTGGCCCTAGTCGGATGTCCTGCCAGATACGTGGCAACTGTGCTCCGGCCTCCAGTGCCGAGTCGGCGGCTACCCGGATTTCAAACGGCGCCAATTCTACTCCAAGTGCTTCGGAAAGTGCCTCGGTTTCCACTTTTTGTATTAACAGCGGCCACTGCGGGTTGCTCAGGTCATCGTCTGCCAGCGTGAAAGTGCGTTCGCTGTGCAAATAAGTATGTCCATTCACTGTGATGTTGCCGTCGATAACCGGAATGTCGGGGAGTTGATTGCGGTCCAGTCCCCGAGGTAGCCAGCCCCGATTCACCAGCACCCAGTGCCCGTCGTCGGTTTTCATCGGAGAGAGCAGGTGATAGCCCGCTATTCGGTCGATGATGCGGTTATCCAGCAATATCGGGCGGCTGTTATCAATGGTTCCGCTGAGAGAGACCGAAAAGTTGGCGGCATCTTCCAGACGCAGAAGCTGATTGAGTGGTTGGGCGCCCAGTTGTTGTCGCTCGCTGTATTGGGTGAGCCAGCGGGACTTGGTATCAGCACGCTCCAGTTGCCACAGAGCGAGCCGCAGGCACACCAGCACCACCACAGTAGTGGCAATCAGGGCTGGCCAGGATGGCCGGAACCGACGTGTCAGCATGAGCGATTCCCTGAGTGATGCGCCGTGAAGACCGTCCGTTGGCGTGAAATTGCGTTTGAGGCGCTAGAATGGTCGGGCATTCTAGCGGAGTCGCGGCGCTGGTGCTGCATTCCTGAGCGCTTTGTCGGACGTTTCCGGCTGTGGGAGAAAAATATGTTGTGGGCGAAAGTGGTTGCCCTGCTGTTGATTGCGGCGGCGGCGGTGGCTCTGTTTAGTGGTTTGGGCTCTATGGTGAAGGGTGAGAGCGCTGAGGGGAAAACGGTGCGCGCGCTGGCGTGGCGTATAGGGCTGTCCGCTGCGGCCTTCCTGTTTTTGATCCTGTCGATGTATATGGGCTGGATCCAGCCCCATGACGTTCGTTTTACGGAGCGGTATGGTGTGCCTATCGAGGAATCTGTTGATCAATAAAGGAAGGGGTGGGCAAGTCAATGAAGCCCGTAGGCGGTTTTTCTCTTTTGGTTATACCTGTCGTTGTTATGGCGGCGATGGTTGCCGCACCGGTGGTGTTCGCTGAAACCATTCGCCTGCGTGCGGATAACTGGTTTCCGGTCAACGGCGACCCGGCGGCGGCCCGGCCGGGCTATGGCATTGAGGTGTTGTCCCGGGTCTGGTCCCGGTACACCCTGGATTATCGGCTGATGCCCTGGGCGCGCAGTCTGGATGCAGTGCGTGCGGGCGATGCGGATTGTGTGATTGGTGCCTTCCCGGGGGATGCGCCGGACCTGCTGTATCCTCAGCAGCCGCTAGGCACGGATGGTGTCGGTGTTTATGCGTTGCAAGCGGATAGCTGGACCTATGACGGGGTTGAGTCCCTGCAGTGGCGCAATGTTGCGGTAATCAGCGAGTACAGTTATGGCGACGTACTGGATCAATGGTTGGCCGATCCACGCAACGCCATACGCATTCAGATGGCACATGGCGCTGAGGCGCTGGAAGGTAATATCAGGAAGTTATTGGCGGGCCGGGTGGATGTGCTACTGGAGTCGCCCATGATTATGAAAAACGCCTTGCGCCGCTTGAATCTGGATCATCTGGTGCAGCTTGCCGGAGAGGGGCAGGCCGCACAGCCCTTCTATATTGCCTGTACCCCCGGCAACCCGCGGGTTGCTGAGTGGCTGGAGGCCTTTGACCAGGGGGTTCAGGGGTTGAAAGATAGTGGTGAGTGGGGGGAGTTGCTCTCCCGTTATGGTATTGAAGAGCAATAGCAAGGTGCATGTCGGTTGTTACTTGCGCCCCCCTTTGGGGGTGCCGCCGGGACCAAAAGGCATCGGGAAGGCGGTGATGTTGCTGCCGCCCGCCTCCGTAACCTTGGCAACCCCTTCTTTTTCGACCTCATCAATGCGAATCACCGCATGCATGGGGATAAAGGACCGCTGTACCCCCGCGAACTCGTTTTTCAGACGTTCTTCCGAGGGATCAACCACCATCTGGGCGCGTTCGCCGAACAGAAAATCCTCTACTTCGAGGAATCCGTACAAATCACCCTGATAGATATTGGCGGCATAGATCTCGTAGATCTGGCCCTGATTGAAAAAAATAACCCGGTAAATTTGGCGGCTCGTTGACATGGTTAGCTCTGAATCTTCACGCGGTATCAGCGGTAGGCGCGCAAGAATAGCACAAACCGGATGGGACGCATCCGGTCGTTGTTTGGTCGGTGACAGTGTGCAAATGCGATTCCGGACAACACCATGATTGCAGGCGTGCAAGTGAGTAAAAACGTTGAAATTCATGCCGGGAATCGTCTGGACTTTGCCTGCCTGAGTCACTAGAGTTAGCGCCCGAAATGCAGGGTGGGGCGAAATGCCGCACCGGAAGTTGGCGTATATTGAAAACTCAATCGCAACTGATTGATTATTCAGCCTTCTTTCGGCCTCGTGGGTTCAGGGTCACCCCCTGACCGAACCTCGGGGAAACAGGGAGCCCGGTCACCGCCCGCTCCTGCATCAATCCTGAACCGCTTTCCATGGCCCATCCAGGCCTCAACGTGTGTGCGCCTGACGCTGGCGCCGGGGAAAACAGGGAGCATACAAGCATGCAGTCAACACTGTTCCGTCGCGTGGTCTCCGCGCTCTCATTGCTGCTCGTCAGTGGTGCCGGCGTCGCCAGCGACTGGGCCGACCGGTCCAACCTTAACCTCCGTCCCGGGGTCACCGAGATCAGTCAGGACGTTTTCGGCCTGCACATGACCATTCTTTGGGTCGTGACAGTGATCGGGTTACTGGTGTTCGGCCTGATTATGTATTCGGCAGTGGCTCACCGTCGTAGCAAGAACCCGAACCCGTCGCAGTTTCACGAGCATGTGGGGCTTGAGGTGTTCTGGACGGTGGTGCCGTTCTTTATCCTGATCGCTATGGCGTTCCCAGCCACCCGCGTGCTGATCAGCATGGATGACACCAGCGATGCGGAGTTGACGATCAAGGTGACCGGCTATCGCTGGAACTGGAGCTACGAATATCTGGCATGGAAGGATGACAACGATATCGGTGTCTTCTTTTTCTCCAATTTGAAAACCCCGCCGGAGCAATATGAGCGCCCGATATTGTCTGGTGGTCTGTTTCCCCATGGTACCGCCCAGCAACGTGTAGACGCAGAGCGTCCCGCCAAAGATGCGGATTACATGCTGGCGGTGGATCGTCCGTTAGTCATCCCGGCGGGCATCAAGGTTCGCTTCCTGATTACTGCGGATGACGTTATCCACTCCTGGTTTATGCCGGACTTCGCTATCAAGAAAGACGCCATTCCGGGCTTTATTAATGAGGTCTGGACGGTGGTGCCGGAAGACGCCACCGGTGTTTACTATGGCCAGTGCGCTGAGCTTTGCGGCCGTAACCATGCATTTATGCCGATTGAAGTGCATGTAGTACCTCAAGATGAGTTTGAAACCTGGATTGCCGAAGAGAAAGAAAAGGCTGCCAGTGGCCCAGACCTGACGCCGTTTGCGAGCCTTGATGTGGCCATGCAGTTGGGACAGGAAAAGTACGCGGCTGCCTGTGCCCTGTGTCACGGTGCTAATGGTCAGGGCGGTATTGGCCTGCCATTCGCAGGCACGGACTTCATGAAGAATCCCGAGCGCCTGCAAGACAATATTGACGTGCTGATCAAGGGCCGTAATGCCATGCCGGCATTTGCGGCGCAGCTGACTCCGCGCGAAATTGCCGCCGTGATTACTTACCAGCGCAATGCGTTCGGTAATGAAACCGGTGATCTTGTTCAACCCGCCGACGTTGCGAAGTAAGGGAGGGTAGCCTAATGACTGCTGTAGCAGCACATGATCACCACGATGATCATCACCACGCACCGCATGGCCTGAAACGTTGGCTGTTCTCCACCAACCACAAGGACATTGGAACCCTGTACCTGTGGTTCAGCTTCGCCATGTTTATGGTAGGCGGCTTGATGGCGCTGGTTATTCGCGCTGAGCTGATGTATCCGGGCATGCAGGTTGTTGATCCGGAATTCTTTAACCAGATGACCACGGTCCATGGTTTGATCATGGTGTTCGGTGCAGTGATGCCGGCCACCGTGGGTCTGGCCAACTGGATGATTCCGTTGATGATTGGCGCGCCGGATATGGCGTTGCCGCGGATGAATAACTGGTCTTTCTGGATTCTGCCATTTGCCTTTACCATTCTGATCGGCTCTGTGCTGATGAGCGCCTTTGCGGAAGGCAATCCGTCAGCGCCGAACTTCGGCTGGACGTTCTATGCGCCCTTGTCGACCACATATGGCCCGGCATCCACGGATTTGTTCATTTTGTCCGTTCATATGATGGGTATTTCCTCCATCATGGGTGCGATCAACGTCATCGTAACCGTGCTGAATATGCGGGCACCGGGCATGACATTGATGAAGATGCCGCTATTCGTCTGGACCTGGTTAATCACCGCGTTCTTGCTGGTGGCGGTAATGCCGGTACTGGCCGGTGCGGTGACCATGATGTTGACCGACCGTCACTTCGGCACCAGCTTCTTTGATGCGGCGGGTGGTGGTGATCCGGTGCTGTTCCAACACATCTTCTGGTTCTTTGGACACCCGGAGGTGTACATCATGATCCTGCCGAGCTTTGGTATTGTATCGGCGATCATTCCCACCTTCGCACGTAAGCCGCTGTTTGGTTATGCGTCCATGGTGTATGCCACCGCATCCATCGCCCTGTTGTCTTTCGTGGTCTGGGCCCACCATATGTTCACCGTGGGTATGCCGTTGGCCGGCATGCTGTTCTTTATGTACATGACCATGCTGATTTCCGTGCCCACCGGTGTGAAAGTCTTTAACTGGGTGGCGACCATGTGGCGTGGTTCGATCACATTTGAATTGCCGATGAAGTGGGCTCTGGCGTTTGTGATTCTGTTCACCTGCGGCGGCCTCTCCGGTCTGATGCTGGCGATTACCCCGGCAGACTTCCAGTACCATGATACCTACTTCGTGGTTGCTCACTTCCATTATGTATTGGTGTCCGGTGCCATCTTCTCCATCTTCGCAGCGGCGTACTATTGGCTGCCGAAGTGGTCCGGTGTGATGCCCAACACCTTCCTGGGTGAGCTGCATTTCTGGAATTCACTGTTGAGCGTTAACCTGCTGTTCTTCCCGATGCACTTTGTTGGCTTGGCCGGCATGCCGCGTCGCTACGCAGATTACGCACTGCAGTTTGCAGACTATAACTGGTGGATTTCCATTGGTGCGTTCTGGTTTGGTATTTCCCAGTTGATCTTCGTTGCAGTGTGTGTGTTGTGCGCGATGAAGAAAGGCGAGAAAGCCCCGGCCAGCCCGTGGGAAGGTGCTGAAGGTCTGGAGTGGACCGTGCCTTCGCCAGCGCCGTTCCATACCTTCGATACTCCACCGGTGGTGAAGTAAGGAAAACAGGCTAGCCAAACAACGGGCTGGCCACTCAGATAACTCGTATTACGGAGGCATCATGAGCGAAGTGAATGACCTGCAACAACGCAACACACGTATCCTGCGCAAGCTGGTATTCGGGGCGGTTTGTATGTTCGGGTTTGCCTTCGCCATGGTGCCGATCTATAACGTGTTGTGTGAGGTGACCGGTCTTAACGGCAAAACCAATAGCTCGGCGGCCAGCAGTGCTAATCTGGAGCTGGACGAAGACCGTATGATTACGGTGCAGTTCGTTACCCGTAGCGGTCAGGGTATGGCGTGGGACTTTTTTCCGGAAGTGCGCAGCGTACGGGTGCATCCCGGTGAAATTACGCAGGTGAATTTCAAGGTAAAGAATCCCACCGATAAGCAAATTGTGGGTCAAGCCATTCCTTCGGTTACACCGGGGCTGGCGGCAACTCACTTGTTAAAAACCCAGTGCTTCTGTTTCGATAATCAGACGCTGGCGGGGGGCGGGGAAGCTGATATGCCAATGATTTTTTATCTCGACCCGGCTCTGCCAAAACACATTACCACCATCACTCTGTCCTATACCTTGTTTGATGTGACAGAGCGGGTGACGGTTAACGACAACACCCTGGCCGTGCGTTAAGCGCAGGTCGGCAGCTTCAAGACAGGAGAGACTCACCCATGGCAGAGAAAATGACCAAGTACTATGTGCCGGACAGCAGCCCCTGGCCGCTGTCCGCATCCATTGGCCTGTTCCTGATTGCCATCGGCGGCGCGAACTTTATTCAGCAAAGCACCGAGTTTGGTCAGAACACCCTGCGCAATACCGGCACCTGGGGTCAGTACCCGCTGATCCTCGGAGCGTTGTGGTTGATCGCCGTACTGTTTTTCTGGTGGCGCGATACCATTCGTGAGTCCGTGAATGGCTTGCATAGCGATCAGCTGGGCGGCTCCTATCGTCAAGGTATGATCTGGTTCATCTTCTCCGAAGTGATGTTTTTCGGTGCCCTGTTCGGAGCATTGTTTTATACCCGTTGGTTGATCATTCCCTGGTTGGGCGGTGAGGGCAGTAATGCCATGACCCACGAAATCCTGTGGCCAGACTTTCAGGCGATCTGGCCGCTGACCACAGCACCGGATGGCCGCACCACTCAGGTGATGGGTGCTTGGGGGTTACCGGCGATTAACACGGCTATCCTGATTGTCAGCTCCATTACCCTGACCATTGCGCACCATGCGCTGGTGGCGGGCGAGCGCGGTAAACTGATTCTGTTCCAGGGTTTGACCATTGTACTGGGTTTGATCTTCCTGAGCTTGCAGGCTCTGGAATATGTGCATGCTTATGATATGGGGCTGACGCTGGATGCCGGGATGTATGGCAGCCTGTTCTTCTTCCTCACGGGTTTCCACGGCATCCATGTGACGCTGGGAACGATCATGTTGATCGTGATGTTCTTCCGGATTCTCAAAGGCCACTTCAGCAAAGAGAATCACTTTGCCTATGAGGCTACCGCCTGGTACTGGCACTTTGTCGATATCGTCTGGCTGTTCCTCTTCGTGGTGGTTTACTGGCTCTGATACGAGCGGTAAAACATCCGTAAAAAAAGGGCGCTTCGGCGCCCTTTTTGATGGTATCTCTCCTGCGTTAAACCAGATCGATAATACGGCGCTCATGCCGCACCATCCGGACAATCTGATTGCCAATAATCAGGTCTACCACGGATTCCGGTGCTTTCAGGGTGTTTTGCAGATGCTCCGGCAGGGTGCGGCCGTCGCTGAGGTGATGAAACTCCAGTTGTTGACCAGCCTGTAAAGACCAGTCCTGCGCTTTTGGCAGGGTGCGCAGATGGTTGCGCAGCAAGGCCCGATCACCAGCCTGGTACCGCAGTTCTAGCTGCTGGTCGGAGTTGCTGATCAGGGGGCCACTGTGCCTGCTTTCGTGACTGCGGTGGTCGAGCCCATTGTCGCGCCGGTTTTCCGCCGCTGACAGGGGCTGCCCCAGCCATGCCACTGCGGTGACGGCCAAAAAGCTGTTAATAGCAAGTTTGCGCTTCTTCATGGAGCCTCCTTCATGACAGGGCATGAATGGAGGGTCAGACCCTGATATCAAGGGGCGGGTTTCATAACAGAGCGAAAAAAATGTCGGGAACTTCATCCGTGTGATGCCGGTCTCGCCTGCTGTGCGAGGCAAGACCGGCGTCTGTTATTGCTCAGTCGCTCCCCACTCAGTCATTCCCCACCACAATGATACGAACGGCTTCCAGCTGGCAGCGGGCCTGATCAAAAGCCGCCTCCAGAGCTTCCGTTTTGGCCTGCAGGAACTGTATTTCCTCTTCGCGGATGGCCGGGTTCTTACGGCGCAGATCTATCAGTCGATCCAGCTCCTGGCGCTGATCCTGTTGCATCGCTGCGCGGGCTTTGGTTAGCAGGGTGTTACCTTGCCGGGTAGCAATGGCATCGCTGTCGGCCACCAGCTTTTCAAGCAACTCGCGCTGGCTGGAGGCTACTTTCCGAGCCAGTTGCTTTTCCAGCTTGTGGCACTGTTTGCTGAGGCCCTCATGCTGAATGGTGGCAGAAAGATCCTTGCCGCGGGCATCGAGCAGCGTGCGAATCATGGAGGCTGACAACCAGCGTTCCAGTTGCAGGTGTTTTGGGGCCTGACATTCGATGACATACAGAGCTTCAAATAACAGGGTGCCGGCGGGGATGCGCTTGTTTTTCAGCAAGGCAACACAGGCTTTGCCATGGTCATCGCCGAGAACAAGATCAATCGCACCTTCAACCATCGGGTGCTCCCAGGACAGGAACTGAATGTCGTCCCGAGTCAGGGCCAGCGGACGATGATCGGTGACCGTAATGCCATCCTCCGGTAAACCGGGGAAGGCTTCTATCATCTGGGGGCCCGGTGCTAGCACCCAGGCATGCTCCGAATGATCTTCCTGTTCTACGCCGTAGCGCTCAAAGACCTGCTCCATAAATGCCAGCGGAGAGTCCTGATCTACTCTCTGGAGTTGGTTGATCAGTTGCCGGGCATTCTCCGCATCAAACGATGACATTTCCAGCAAGCGGTCACGCCCGGATTCCAGCATTTCCCGTGCGGCACCGCTTGCTTGCCGGGTTTGTGCAATCAACTGCTCGATGAGTGTTTTATCAGCGGGGGCTTGCAGTGCCCGCTGCAGAATATTGGATGTTTGTTGCAGGATCTGGCTGCCCGCAGCATTGGGTTGGCTAAAGCCATCCATGCCGTCGTGGTACCAATGCAGTAATGCGGCCTGCGCATGATCTTCGAAATACGGGATATGAATGCAGATATCCTGAGTTTGACCAATGCGATCCAGTCGACCGATGCGTTGCTCAAGCAAGTCCGGGTTGCGTGGCAGATCAAATAACACCAGGTGATGAGCAAACTGGAAGTTACGGCCTTCGCTGCCAATTTCAGAACAAATCAAAGCCTGGGCGCCATCTTCCGTTTCGGCAAACCAGGCTGCGGCGCGATCGC
>PGZG01000285.1 GCA_002840115.1 Gammaproteobacteria bacterium HGW-Gammaproteobacteria-14
GTCCTCAATTAAGTGACACAGGAACTGTTCGCTGGCCGATGGTGGCATGATGCTGCGTTCACTGAATTGCTGCTCCAATTGCAAGGCAATGGCGGTGGACTCCTGCAGATATTCGCCGTTGGCCGGGTCCCGTAACATCGGCATAAGCTTCAGCTTGAGGTCGGCAAACTCTGGCGCCAAGGCAGGCATACAAACCCGCCACTGGTGGGGAATGTGTCGATAGCGAAGGATGCCCCTTAGTTTGCAGGAGTAGGGAGAGGCGTTGGAGCCGAACAGTTCCAGTGACATACTATTCCCCTGTCAGAGTCGATCGGGTTGTTGTTATTGACGTGTTGTTATTGATGTACTGTTGCCACGTCATCGTTTCAAGTAATCATTACTGGCGCAGAGCGCAGGAGTTACGCCATGGTATGGATAAAAGCATTCATAGCCGGTTTTGTCGCTACTTTGCTGTTTCATCAGTCGGTTATTGGCCTGTTCTGGCTTGCGGACATGATTCCCTCCGCCCCATGGAACCTGTCGCCGGTTTCTCCTTTGGGCATCCCTTCGGTGATTTCTCTGTCATTCTGGGGCGGGCTTTGGGGGGTGCCGGTTTGGTGGTTAATCCGTCGTTGGCAGGGCGTGGCGCATTGGTTGGGCGCAGCGCTGGTGGGTGCCGTAGGGCCTACGGCGGTGGCCATGCTGGTGGTGTTTCCGCTAAAAGGTCTAGATGTGGATGGTGCCAGAATCGTTGGCGGGTTAATTGTTAATGGCGCCTGGGGGGTGGGTGTTGCTTGTAGCATGCGGCTGATGCGTCAGGGGGTTGCTGGCAGGTAGCTGTCTATAATTCGCTGTACTCGACCTTCTTTGCGGAGCTGAGCCAGCCCCGCATTGAATTGATCCCGTAACTCCTCACGAGCAAAGGCGGCGTAGCGTGGCGCCGGTGGAAACAGGGGATAGACCTTGTAGTGCCCGCCAATCTCTCCGCGGGCGACCATATCCTGATAAAAATAATCGAAAATCCGCTGTTCCATGATAATTGCATCCGCGCGCCCGCTGAATAGCATCAAGACCTGTGAACGCTGGTTGCTGACTTCCTGAAAGGAGGCGTTTCTCTCCAGTATTCGGCCGAAATCCTCACCGAGAAACTGCGGGGCATTCTGGAATACAACAACCCTCAGGCCGTTGAGATCTTCAAGGGTGATCAATGGTTTGTGAAAGGTATCTCGTGTGATCGCCACATTGTTGTAGTCGATAATGGGGTCGCTATAGTGAACCCGTTTGAGAGCCCCTGCGGCCAGATTAAAAACGCCATCTACCTGATGTTCCTCAACCATATGGGCAACGCGACGGTTGGGGGCATAGATAAACTCGATCTTGTGGCCATAGGGGGTCAAGGCTTCCTGCAGAATTTCAACGACAATGCCGCGGTGCTGGTCAGTGATCACATAGGGAGGA
>PGZG01000051.1 GCA_002840115.1 Gammaproteobacteria bacterium HGW-Gammaproteobacteria-14
GTAGGCCAAGTCGTCTTTCATTACCCGCATGGAGCGCACCACGTTGTCAAAATTCAGCAGGGGCTCGCCCATGCCCATCATGACAACATTCGTCACCGGGTGTTCCCCCAGATTCTTGCGCGGGCCAAATGAGCGACTCGCCAGCCACACCTGACCAATAATCTCGGCACTGCTGAGATCCCGCTGAAACCCTTGCTTACCGGTGGAGCAGAAGCTGCAATCAACCGAACAGCCCACCTGCGACGACACACACAAGGTGCCACGACGGCCATCCGGGATAAATACGGTTTCAATGGCGCCGCCGCCATCGACTTTGAACACCCATTTGCGGGTGCCGTCCCGGGAAATCCCCTCGTGGAGGATTTCCGGGGCACGGATCTCGGCAATCGCCGAGAGCTTTTCACGGAGCTTTTTACCAACATCGGTCATCTGCTCAAAATCATCCACCTGGTGGATATGCATCCATTTCAGCATCTGATGGGCGCGGAATTTCTTCTCTCCCAGGGAAAGAAAGAACTCCTCCATTTCGATGCGGGACAAACCCAGCAAATTGATTTTGTCAGTCATATCAGCTCCGGGAGCCTTGCGCTTAGCGGGTGCGGGCGCAGAGCTCGTCAGCGGCAAAGAAGTACGCGATCTCGCGCTCCGCGGAAGCAACGGAGTCGGAACCATGCACCGCATTTTCATCAATGGTACTGGCGAAATCGGCACGAATAGTTCCGGCTGCCGCATCCTTCGGGTTAGTGGCCCCCATCAGATCACGGTTCTTGATAACAGCGTCTTCACCTTCCAACACCTGAACAACCACCGGGCCGGAGGTCATAAAGGACACCAGATCCTTAAAGAACGGGCGCTCTTTGTGTTCAGCATAGAAGCCACCGGCTTTCTCATCCGACAGGTGGACCATTTTCAGGGCTACGATCCGCAGACCGGCCTTCTCGAAACGGCTCTCGATCTCACCAATGACATTCTTGGACACGGCATCGGGCTTGATAATGGACAGGGTACGTTCAACAGCCATCGGATCCTCTCTTTCAGTACAGGTTTCGGATAAAGTAACCGCGGCGACCACGAGAACACGGCGGCCGGGCACGGGAGCGCGGCATTATACGCATGCAGCCGGTCTATTTATACCACCGCAGACAGTCATTCCCGCCATGTTTGCGAGTGCCCGCTTACTGAGAATTCCCTAATCCGGCCTTTCCCGAGCCGCCGATGCCCCCTATAATACCCGACTGTTTTAGTATGGTATTCATGGGTCCATCCCCTTCGGGAAGGCCGCGGAGAGCCCTAATGAGCACGGACACCGATATCGACACGCTGGTCAGCCGCGAATATGCCGCAGGCTTCACCACCTCGGTAGAGTCAGACACCCTGCCTCCGGGGCTGGATGAAGACGTCATCCGCTTTATCTCCAGCCGCAAGAACGAGCCTGAATGGCTGCTGGAGTGGCGTCTTGCTGCCTACCATCGCTGGCTGGAGATGACCCCTCCGGAATGGGCTCATATCCATCACCCCCCCATCGACTTCAACACGGTGTCCTACTTTTCCGCACCGAAAAGCATGGCGGATCGCCCCCAGAGCATTGATGAGGTAGACCCGGAGTTACTCCGGACCTACGAAAAGCTTGGCATTCCCCTACATGAACAGGCCGCACTGGCCGGGGTCGCCGTAGATGCGGTATTCGACTCGGTCTCTATTGGCACCACCTTCCGTGGCAAACTCAAGGAAGCCGGGGTCATTTTCTGCTCTATTTCCGAAGCAGTGCATGAATACCCGGAACTGATCAAAGAATATCTCGGCTCCGTGGTTCCCCAGGGCGACAACTTCTATGCCGCTCTCAATTCAGCGGTGTTTTCCGACGGCTCCTTTGTTTATATCCCCAAGGGCGTTAAATGCCCGATGGAGCTGTCCACCTACTTCCGCATCAACGAGGCCAAAACCGGCCAGTTTGAACGCACCCTAATCGTTGCCGAAGAAGGCAGCCAGGTCAGCTACTTGGAAGGCTGCACCGCACCAATGCGCGATGAAAATCAGCTCCATGCCGCCGTTGTCGAACTGGTCGCGCGCAAGGACGCAAAGATTAAATATTCCACCGTGCAAAACTGGTATCCGGGTGATGAGCAGGGCCGTGGGGGCATCTACAACTTTGTCACCAAACGGGGCGTTGCCCACGAAAACGCGCACATCTCCTGGACCCAAGTAGAGACCGGTTCCGCCATTACCTGGAAGTACCCCAGCGTTATCCTGCGGGGCGACAACTCGGTGGGAGAATTCTATTCCGTCGCCCTGACCCGCGGCCGCCAGCAGGCCGACACCGGCACAAAAATGATTCACTTGGGCAAAAACACCAAAAGCACGATTATTTCCAAAGGCATTTCGGCTGGCCGCAGCCAAAACGCCTATCGTGGGCTAGTGCGCATCAGCCCCAGAGCGGAAGGCGCGCGCAACTTCACCCAGTGTGACTCCCTGCTTATCGGCGATCAGTGTGGCGCTCACACCTTTCCTTATATTGAAAGCCGCAATCCATCCGCCACTCTGGAGCACGAAGCCACAACATCCAAAGTCAGTGATGACCAATTATTTCTGTGCCGTCAACGCGGCATTGATACGGAAAAAGCGGTGTCCATGATCGTCAACGGTTTCTGCAAGGAAGTCTTCAAGGAGTTGCCCATGGAGTTTGCGGTCGAGGCCGGAAAGCTTCTGGAAGTGAGCCTCGAAGGCTCCGTCGGCTAACCCCGGCGGCTGTAGCGAATATTGTTGAGTTGATTACCGTTAAATTAATGAACACGCATTCAGGAAACGTCCATGCTTGAAGTTCGCAATTTGCACGCCTCCGTCGATGGCAAAGACATTCTTAAAGGCCTGACCTTGACGGTCAAACCCGGCGAAGTGCATGCCATTATGGGCCCGAATGGCTCTGGTAAAAGCACCCTGTCAAATGTACTGGCGGGTCGCCCCGGCTACCAGATCACCGCCGGCGATGTGCTTTATGAAGGCAAGCCACTGGCAGAGATGGAAACCGAAGAACGAGCCCGCGCTGGAATTTTTCTGGCATTCCAATATCCAGTGGAGATTCCCGGCGTTTCCAATATGGAGTTTCTCAAGGCGTCTCTGGAGGCCGTCCGGAGTGCTCAGGGCAAAGAGCCGCTGGATGCCGTCACCCTGCTGCGCCGCGCCCGCGAAGCTTGCCAGCACGTTAATCTGGATCAGCAGTTTCTCAAACGCGGCGTCAATGAGGGCTTCTCGGGCGGCGAAAAGAAGCGCAACGAAATCATGCAAATGATGCTGCTGGAACCCAAGCTCGCGCTGCTTGATGAAACCGATTCCGGTCTTGATATTGACGCCCTTCAGGTTGTCGCCAAAGGCGTTAACGCCCTGCGCAGCCCGGAACGAGCCATTGTACTGGTAACCCATTATCAACGGCTGCTGGACTACATTGTGCCAGACCATGTCCATGTACTGGCCGATGGCAAAATCATCAAATCCGGCGGCAAGGAACTGGCGCTGGAGCTGGAACAAAAAGGCTACGGCTGGCTCACCGGGGAGGAAGAATCCGCATGACCCCCGCCGAGCAACTGAAAGACAGCGTGCTGACGCTGGCCCATGCAACGCAACGGGATGACACCCTCACCTCCCTGCGTCGTCATGCCGTGGAGCAGCTCAAGGTATTACCGTTTCCTGACAAAAAACAGGAAGCCTGGAAGTATACCGGACTGCATGCACTCACCGCTGGCCAGCTCAACCAACCTGCAACGATGCTGCAACATTCAGCGCAGTTTCCTGCTCTGGGGGATTGCGTCATTGTGATTGGCAATGGCTTTTTACCTGCACAGCTTCCCGACTTGCCTGCCGGGCTGTCTGCTACAACCTTTTCCTCTGCAACTCCGTCGGACAAGAGTATCAGCGACGAGCACCCGGACACCCTGTTTGGCTGGCTGAACAATGCCAGCCTCAACGATGGTTTATTGCTGAAAACCGAACGCAACCAGAAGGTTGCCGCTGTTGTTCATGTGGTGTTTTTTAATCACAGTGACACACCCTGCCATGCCGCCAACCGACTACAGGTAGAATTGGCAGAAGGCAGTGAGCTCACCCTGATAGAACACTATATTGGCAGCGGCCCGATCCTCGCCAATGCCCTGACCCGCATTCAGGCAGGCCCCAATAGCCGCATAACCCATTACCGTTTGCAAAGTGAGGCCGCCGACACACTGCATATCGGCAACCTGCAAATTGACCAACAGCGGGATAGCTACGTCGACTCAAGCCAACTGATGCGCGGCAATGTACTGCGCCGTAATGATATTCATGTTCGGCTACTGGAAAGCGGCGCCGAACTATCAATGCGAGGTGTCTTTATCGCCCGCGACCAAAGCCATATCGACAACCATATCAATGTCGAGCATGTTGCAGCCCATTGCCCCTCGAATCAGATTTACAAAGGCATTGCCGGAGAGAAAGGCCGTGCCGTTTTTAATGGTCGCATCCATATTCATCCCTACGCCAAGGGTAGTGATGCCTCGTTATCTAATAACAACATGCTGCTTTCCCGTGACGCAGAAATCGATAGCAAACCAGAGCTGGAAATCTATAACGACGATGTCAAGTGCGCCCACGGCACCACCGTCGGCCAGATGGATGCCGCCCAACTGTTTTACCTGCGCTCCCGAGGTATTGATGAAGCAAAAGCAAAACGCATGCTCGGCACCGGCTTTGTCAATGAAACCCTGCTAGCCATGCACGACGACAGCGTGCGTGACTGGGCCATCGACTGGCTTGGCGAGGCACTGTAGTGAGTATCAGCACCGTGAATACGAGCTCGACCAATATCACATCGAATCTGGATATCGCCTCACTGCGAGCCCAGTTCCCGATTCTGTCGCAGACCGTGCGCGGCAAGCCGTTGGTGTATCTCGATAACGGCGCCACCACCCAAAAACCGGAAGCAGTGATTGCGGCTATTGACGCCTACTATCGCGAATGCAACAGCAACGTTCACCGCGGCGCTCACTACCTGAGTGACGAAGCGACGGCACGCTTTGAAGGTGCTCGCCAGCGGGTTGCTGATTTTCTGAATGCCGAGCGTGAAGAAATCATCTGGACCCGCGGCACCACCGAAAGCATTAATCTGGTGGCCAGCTGTTACGGAGCCAGCCTGAAAGCCGGTGACGAAATCATTATTTCAACACTGGAACACCACTCCAATATTGTTCCCTGGCAAATGGCCTGTGCCCGTAGCGGTGCAACACTGAAAGTTATTCCACTGCTGGCAGATGGCAGCCTCGATATGGAAGGTTACCGGGCACTTCTGGGCGCACGCACCCGGATTGTCGCAGTAACCCACGTATCTAATGCCCTCGGCACTGTTACTCCGATAGCAGAGATTATTCGTGAAGCCAAAGCCGTGGGCGCGGTAACTTTGGTTGATGGCGCTCAGGCGGTATCCCACTTCCCGGTGGATGTGCAGGCACTGGACTGCGATTTTTACGTCTTCTCCGGCCACAAGCTGTTTGGCCCCACCGGTATCGGGGTGCTTTATGGCCGCAAAGCACTGCTGGAAGCCATGCCCCCATGGCTCGGTGGCGGCGAGATGATTGAAACCGTGTCCTTCGAGCGCAGCACCTGGAACCGGTTGCCATATAAATTTGAAGCTGGCACACCGAATATTGCCGGGGCTATCGGTCTTGGCGCGGCCATCGAGTGGCTGCAAACGCAGGACCGTGCCGCTCTGGCCAGCCATGAAGCAGCACTGCTTGCGGAGGCCACAACCCGCGCTCAGGCGTTTACCGGTATGCAATTGATCGGCACCGCCCCCGGCAAAGTAGCGGTCATGTCTTTTCTACTCGACGGCGCCCACCCTAACGATGTCGGCCAATTGCTCGACCAGCAGGGGGTAGCCGTACGTACCGGCCATCACTGCACCATGCCGTTGATGGATTGCCTGGGTATTCCAGGCACTATTCGGGCATCGTTTTCGGTCTACAATGACCCTATGGATATTGAGCGGCTTTTTAACGCCCTCGAAAAGGTAAAAACATTTTTGTAGGGGTGCACTCAGGCGAGGCTGTGTCATAACACTCTCAACCAACAACCCTTACCAGACACACTTAAGGAGGCGTCCACAATGAGCGTACAGACCTATATGCCCGGCGACGTCAGCATCCGCATGACCCCGAGCGCCGAAAGTCAGGCCCGCAAGGAAATCAAGCGGGAAGCCGCCCGCGGGCTTCGCTTGGCGGTAAAACCATCCGGTTGCTCCGGATTTATGTATGTTCTCGACTATGTTCGCGGGGAAACCGCCGACGACAAGCCGATCGCCATCGCCGATGACGTCACCCTGTTTATTGATAGCAAAAGCGTCAGCGTGGTGAATGGCACTGAAATCGATTACGTCACCGAAGGCGTCAATAGCTTTTTCAAATTCCGCAACCCGAACGCGACCGGCGAATGTGGCTGCGGCGAGAGCTTCACGGTTAACGCATGAGTGAACAACGTACCGTCGTCACCCATCGAGATGTTGCCGCCCGTCTGGTTCCGGCGGGCACCCCCATCACCATTCATAAAAATACTTTCGTCAATATCCGGCAAGCATTAGGCGGCACCTGGACAGTCACCATCAACGGCAATATGGCACGCATTGATGGCACCGATGGCGATGCCATTGGCATGCAGCCCCTGTCACTGGATTTTGCTCCCGGCGAGGCCGATGGCTCTGTACGCCGTAGCGATATCGACAAGGTATTGGCAACCATTTTTGACCCGGAAATTCCAGTCAACATTGTCGACCTTGGGCTGGTGTATGGCTGTGATGTTATTGAGCGCGACGGCGCCAATGTGGTGCAGCTGAAAATGACACTAACGGCGCCCACCTGCGGCATGGGGCCAGTGCTGATCAGCGATGTGGAATATCGCCTGGCACTGGTGCCCAATGTACATAAGGTGGAAGTCGAGCTGGTGTTCGATCCCCCCTGGAGTCGCGATATGATGAGCGACGAAGCACAACTTGAGCTTGGGCTTTTTTAGTCACCACCGGATTTTTTTACTCGCCCGGATACCCCGAATAAACGGATATCCCGAATAAGCAAAGGCAAAGACTGACGATGGACTCCTTCTACAGTGACTCCCCCTTCGGCTCCTCCATTACAGCTGAAGAAATCCTCGACAACATCGGCTTTCTCGACGATTGGGAGGAACGCTATCGCTATATCATTGATTTGGGAAAATCCCTGCCGCCATTACCGGAAAACATGAAAACGGAAGACCGTTTTGTACGCGGCTGTCAAAGCCAGGTATGGCTGGCGCTTCACTTTGAGCCGACAGAGAAAAAACTGTATCTGGCCGTCGACAGTGACGCCCTGATTGTTCGCGGGCTGGCCGCCATTGTGCTGGCGGCGCTGAACCGTCAATCCCCACAGGCGGTGCTGGATTACGACATGCAAAACTACTTCAGCAAACTGGATTTGCTAAAGCACCTTAGCCCAACCCGAGGCAATGGCGTGCAGGCCATGGTGGCGAAAATCCGGGATCAGGCGCAACAATTCGCTAAAGGCTCTTCTCAGTAGCGCCCCTAAAAGGGTTTAACTACAACCATGATTTTCGCCGGAAGTAGTACAGCAGCCCGGCAACCACTAATAACATTAAAATCAGCACCGCAGGATAGCCCCAGCGTTGACTCAGCTCAGGCATATATTCGAAGTTCATCCCGTATACGCCCGCAATAAAAGTCAGCGGCATAAACAAGGTGGCAATAATAGTTAGCACCTTCATGACTTCGTTCATGCGATTACTGGCAGTAGAGAGGTACAGATCAATCATGCCGGTCAGCAAGTCTCGCAGGGTTTCAACCGTATCCAGAGCATGAACAATATGATCATAAACATCCCGCAAATAGACCCGGGTACCATCCGAAACAAAAGCAAGATCATTACGTGACAGACTGCTTAATACTTCACGCAAAGGCCAAATCGCCTTACGTAATAACAGCATTTCCCGCTTGAGATGATGAATACGATTGAGTATTTCTGACGAGGGCGAACCAATCAACTCGTCCTCCAGAATCTCAACTTCGTCTCCGAATTTTTCCAACACCGAAAAATAGTGATCGGTAATCGCATCAATCAACGCATAGGCCAGATAGTCCGTCCCCAAAAAGCGAATCCTCCGCCCCGCTTGCAATCGATCACGAACCTGATCAAAGGCCTTGTTGGGGCGCTCCTGCAGGGACAGCACATAATGCTGGCCAATCACAATACTGACCTGCTGAGATACGGTTTCACGCCGCGCCTCATCGAACTCAAGCATTTTCAACACAACAAACAAGTAATTCTCATAGGGCTCCAGCTTGGGACGCTGATCCGTATTGAGGATATCCTCCATTACCAAAGGATGAAGACCCAGCGCAGAACCCAATGCCTCAACCACTCCCACCTGATGCACACCATCAGCATGAATCCAGGACACCGAGCCGGTTTCCGTAAGCGGGGCTATCGGTGCAGAAACCGGCAGCCACTGATCAGAAATCGACTCCTGATCATAATCAATGACTCGAATACGAACGTCTTCCCCTGACTGCTCGCCGACATGCACCAGCGTGCCCGGCGGCGCGCCGATTTTTTTACCACGCTTTTTAACGAGTTTACGACTCATGCTCGCTCATCCTGTTAGTTCGCATTACTGTGTGGCAAACACCACTACCGTGACCGACATCAGGGTCAGACACACATCGAAACAAATGTTCACCCATCTTTAAGCACCACGCTGGTCCACTATACTGACCCACCATTCTGATCAATAACACCCGACCATCACGTCAGGCATCATTGGCAAAAAATCGGTACATTCAGTCACCCTCAAACACTGGCCCCGCCGCACGCCTTTCGCTACTCTTCGGTACTCTTGAATCATAACCCTCGGAGAAGGGATACATGGATATCCTGCAGTTGCTGATCAGCGGTATCGCCAATGGCTGCATTTACGGGCTGCTGGCATTGGGGTTTGTGCTGATCTACAAGGCCTCCGAAGCAGTAAACTTCGCCCAGGGCGACATGCTGATGCTCGGCGCCTTTCTCGGCATCACCTTTATCAACACCGGTTATGCCGACCTGCCCTTTCTGATCGGCCTGACACTGGCCGCCGTGGTACTGGGCATATTCGGCTACCTGCTCGATCGTCTGGTACTACGTGGCATCTTTGGCCAACCGCAGTTCGCCATGGTGATCCTGACCATTGCTCTGGGTTTCCTGCTGCGCTTCTTCGCCGGTGCTGTGTGGGGGCATGACCCGATTTCTCTGCAAACCCCGTTTGCCGGCAAAACCCTGAGCTTTGGCGGTCTGGTGATATCCCAGGTGGACGCGGTGATTATTCTGGCCACCGTGGCACTGACCACCGTGCTGTATTTCTTCTTCGCCCGCACCCGTCTCGGCGTCGCCATGCAGGCCAGCAGCCAGAACCAGATGGCGGCCTACTACATGGGCATTCCGGTAAAACGGGTTAACGCCATTGTCTGGGCCCTGTCCGGGGTCGTCGCTGCCATCGCCGGGGTGTTGTTTGCCGCCAAAGGTGCGGTGGAGCCATCTATCGGCCTGTTATTTGGCATCAAGGCTTTTGCCGCCGCGGTGATCGGCGGTCTGGGGTCGCTGCCCGGCGCCCTCGCCGGCGGTTTACTGGTCGGCATTGTCGAGCCGTTTGCCGGCCGCTACCTGCCATCCGGTGTCGGTCAGATCGCACCCTATGTGCTGATGCTGCTGGTATTGATCCTGCGTCCCGGCGGCTTGTTCGCCCAGATCAGTCAGAAGAAGGTGTAACTGATGCGAGTCCGTTTCAAAAACAGTTACGACGACGATATCAACCTGTTCGAAGGTCGTTGGCATTTGCTTCAGTACGGCATGCTGCTGGCACTGGCATTGGCGGCGCCGTTTTTACTCGGCAGCTACTATCTGGGCGAGCTCACTTCCGTATTGATCTGGTCGCTGGCCGGGCTGGGGCTAATGCTGATTGCCGGTCACACCGGGCAGGTCAGCCTTGGTCACGCCGCGTTTATGGCCATTGGCGCCTTTGCCAATCTGGCACTGATGGCGCGCGGCTGGCACTTTCTGCCCGCATTACTGGCCAGCGCTGTGATTGCCGGCATCATCGGCGCCATCATTGCCCGGCCGATCCTGCGCATGAGCGGCATTTATCTGGCTATCGCAACTCTGGCGCTGAGCATCATTATTGAAGATATCGCCATTATCGCCGAGCCGATTACCGGAGGCGTCGCCGGGGTTTTCGCTCCGCCGATTGAGTTTTTCAGCCTGCAGATCGACCGCTACGCCACACCGGAAGCGTTCTACTATCTGTGCCTTGCGGTGCTGGTGCTGGTGACCCTTCTCTACGCCAACCTGCTGCGCTCGCCCACCGGCCGTTCATTTCTTGCGGTACGCGACAGTGAAGTTTCGGCACGGGCACTGGGAGTCAATGTGGCCCGCACCAAGACACTGGCATTCAGCCTGTCCTGCGCCATTACCGGTCTGGCCGGCGCGCTCTATGCGCACCTGGTTCAAGCGGTGAACTATGAAAGCTTTCTGGTGCTGATCTCCATCACCCTGCTG
>PGZG01000052.1 GCA_002840115.1 Gammaproteobacteria bacterium HGW-Gammaproteobacteria-14
CGCCGATTGATCCGCGAGGGGCGCGATAAGAAAGTACTGCGACTGGCTCGGGACCGCCTGAAAGCTTTGCAACAAGAGGAGCAACAACACGAGCAGGCACAAACACGCGCCATTGAACTGCTTGATCATCTTCGCGCCCATGCGGCCCGTTCCATTGACGGGCTTTATACTGCTCGGTTCCAGCAGCTTTCTGCCAGCTGGCAAGAAGTACTTGCCGATGCCACCGCAGAGCAACAACAGCTGGCCAGTGAATTATTACAACGTTGCCAGAAAAATATTGACGCACTGCAGGCCGCTGAGGCACAAGCAAAAGCAGAACAGGATGCCCGACAGGAACAGTACGCAGCGGTTCGCACACTGCAGGAAACATTAACCGCGCTGGAACAAGAAGATGTCTGGCAAGCTGCAAGCAGCTTTCAGGCACTGCTCGGCAGCCAGCAACGACGCTGGCAAGCCGCTTCAGAAATTCTCGCCGCCGATGTTGAGCTTGATCAGCGCTATACCGCTCTGGAAGATCGTTGGCAGCGCTTGATCGAAGGCTGGGCACAACTGGGAGAAGAAACGGCCATCGCCAACAGCTGGCCTACCGATCTGCCAAAACCGCCTGCGCTGCGACATGTTGACACTGATACCGCAGTCGCAGAAACCGATGGCGACGATGAAAGTCCGGCAACCCACGATGAAAAAAAATCAACTCAGGCTTTTGATCGCCTGCTGGGTACCTTGCATAGCGCCCTGCGTCAACGCCAGCTGAAGTTTGCCAACCGTCTATGGCACCGGGTTGAGTCTGACGCTGAGCATGCAACACCGGGACAGCGTGCTCGCATGGAAAAACTGAAGCCACAACTTGATGAGCTGCGTGACTGGCATGCCTTTGCCGCAGACCCTAAAAAGCAACAACTTTGCGAGGCCATGGAAAAACTCAGTGAAACAGAACTGGAGCCTCAGGAAAAAGCCGACTCCATTCAGATTTTACATGACCAGTGGCGCGAATTAATGAGCGCTGATCAACAGAGCGATCAAGCCCTATGGGAAAGATTCCGGTCAGCGTCTGATGCCGCCTGGGCCCCTTGCCGCGCTCATTTTGCAGAGCTGGACAAAGAGCGGCAACGTAATCTGGAAAAACGTATTGGCCTCTGCGATCAGTTAGAACAATATCTGAGTAATTTAAACTCAGAGGGTGAACATAACTGGGGTGCCGTAGCAGAGATCCGGCGTACGGCTCCTCAGGAGTGGAAAAGTTATCAGCCGGTGCGCTTTACCGATGCCCGAGATGCCAGCAAACGCTTTAGTGAGTTACTGAAACAAATGGATGAGCTGCTTGATGCTGTCGTCAAACAGCATCAGGAAGCCCTGGAAGCCCTTATTGCCCAAGCAGAAACGCTAGCATCCTCTGAGGATACCCGTGCGGCCACCGAGCAATGCAAGAGCCTGCAAAAACAATGGCAAGCCATTGGCTGGGTACCTGCCAACATCCAGAGAAAGCTGTACAAGCGATTCCGTGGGCTGGCTGATGATATTTTTGCCCGCCGCCATCAGGAGCAACAAGCCCATCATCAGGAATTAGCAGCGCAAACCAGCGCTCTGCGTGAGCAACTCAATACCCTTCGTGGCGCATTACAGCAACCAATAACCGAGGAAGGTATTCGTACACTCGGCATCCTGATCGAAGAAACGCTGGCATTACCCTGCCCGCGACGCGAAGAAAATCTGTATAAACAGCGGGAAAGCCTGATCAGCGCCGCCCGTAGTCGGCGCAAAGCCTGGCCACAATGGCAGCGCTGGGAAAGCATCAGGCAGCGCATTGAAAGCGCTAGCAGCACCGTCGAAAACCCCGATCAACGTCAGCTTGCTGTCGCTCTGGAAGTGAGTGCAGATCAGGCATCACCGGATGATGCTCGGGAAGAGCGTATGCAATGGCAGCTACAACAACTTTCTGGCGCCATGAAAAGTAACTCCGCTAACCGCTATGACAGCTGCCTGGCCCTGCTGGAATCCTCCAGCGTCTTGAATGATGGCATCAGCGACGCCATACGCCAGCGCGTTCTGGCGGTCTGGCACTCTCTGGAGCCCAAAGAATGAGTTTGCTGAAGAAATTTTTCTCCGGCGCTGACGGCATGCGCCGGGCGCTCGGTGTTTTTGGCCCCTATGTGGGGGCTGGGGTGCGAGTTGATTATATCGCTGAAGATTTCAGCGAGGCCCGAGTGAGCATGTCACTACGCTGGTATAACACCAACTATGTTGGCACTCATTTTGGTGGCTCGCTGTACAGTATGACGGACCCGTTCTTCATGCTGCTACTGATGAACCGCCTTGGCCGTGACTATATTGTCTGGGACAAGGCCGCCTATATCGACTTTATCCGCCCGGGGAAAGGCAAGGTCAGCGCCCATTTTCAACTTACTGACGCGATGCTTGATGATGTACGACAACATACGGCCAACGGCGAGAAATACCTGCCGGTTTGGCCCGTGGAAGTGGTCGATGCTCAAGGGGAAATTGTTGCTCGCATGGAGAAGACGCTTTATATCCGACGCAAACAAAATCGTCAGCTCCCCTCTGAATAACCCATTGGCTCACTGTCCGTAGCGCTTTCCTGTTTGCAGATAATCCTGCTCTTCAGGACTGCTTTCCCTTGCCAATGCATCGTTGCGGTGCGGAAAGCGGCCAAAACGCTGAATAATTTCCAGATGTTCCAGAGCAAACTCGACATTGCTGGCAATATGTTCGGCAATGTCCGCTGGAGCCTGCTGCTGCAACTGCCGAAACTCATCCACGCATCGCTGCTGCAAGGCCTCATCCTCTGCATGCATCAACGGCATTAGGAAAAATACCCGGCCGACCCACGGCAACTCCTTGTCCATGCCGCGGGCCAACCCTTCAAGCACCAGAGTGACCGCTCGATGATCGCCGGAGAACGCCCTGCCATGACCGCGATATACATTGCGAGTAAACTGGTCCAGCAACACAATCAAAGCAAGTCGCGAGGCCGGTTTAGCCTCCCACTCCACCAGTTCATTGCCAATCGCAGCTTCGACCAAAGCACCAAAGCGTTCCCGAATACCTTCGTCAACAGCTCTGTCCGCACGAAACCAGAGGCTGCCAAGATTGGCAGAGGGCCAGCCACGCTGTAGCCCATTATCGAACCAGAAATCCAGTACCGGCTGCCATAATGATGGCCATTGCAGATCACTCATTGACCCATCTCTCCATCAGCAATATCTGAACAATAGGGCGCTAATGCCGCGTCCAGAAATGGTCGTGCATTATCCAGCAGGCGACCTTGCGCCTGAGCATTGGGATGAATGCCGTCATCCAGCATCATGCCATCAACCGCACCAACCCCTTCGAGAAAGAACGGCAGTAATGGCACATTCTCACTGGCGGCGACATCAATAAAGGCCTGGGTGAAAAGCCGCACATAGGCTTCACCATAGTTCGGAGGAAGATACATGCCGAATAACAGCGGTGTAGCGCCAGCCTGCTTGCTCAGCTGCACCATGCGTTCAAGATTGCGCGCCATTACCTGTGGCGAAAGCCCGCGCAATCCATCATTACCGCCCAGCTCGATCACCACAATATCCGGCTGTACTTCCCGCAGTAATGTGGGCAAACGGGCTGCGCCTCCAGCACTGGTCTCGCCACTCACTGACGCATTGCTCACACGCAAATTCTCACACTGGGCTTGATATTCGTTTTCAAACAAGGCAACCCAGCCCTGCTCCTTGTCAATGCCGTACGCGGCACTGATACTGTCACCGACAATTAACACGGTGGCTGCGCCGCAGGTGCCCGCCCACCACAAACCGATGGCAACCAGAAGATTTCGCATGCAGGACTCCTCAATTCTTAATGCTCGAACCGTAGCCAAGACTGTCCCGGGCCCGGAAGGTTCTTTGACATTGCTGGACGATATCACGCTCCACGTGAATGCTGGCGAAAGCGTCGCCATTACCGGCCCTTCCGGCAGTGGCAAGTCTACCCTGCTTGGCCTGCTGGCGGGACTTGATGTGCCCAGTCGTGGTGAAATCCGGCTGGGAGGCACAGCCTTTAGCAGCCTCGACGAGGATGCCCGTGCTGCTCGCCGTGGCGAGCTGTGTGGCTTTGTCTTTCAGTCATTCCATCTGGTTCAGGACCTGACTGCGCTGGAAAACGTCATGCTACCCCTGGAGCTGCAGGGCAAGCCTGATGCCGAATCAGAAGCACGGCGCTGGTTAACTCAGGTGGGTCTCGGCGAGCGCCTTGGCCACTTTCCAACCCAGCTATCCGGCGGCGAACAACAGCGTGTTGCATTGGCTCGGGCCTTTGTTGTCCAGCCGAAGGTGTTATTCGCCGATGAACCCACCGGCAGTCTGGACCATGCCAACGGTGAACGCATTGCCGCCCTGCTGTTTGAAATGAACCAGGCCGCGGGCACAGCCTTGGTGTTGGTTACCCATGATCCTGCCCTGGCACAGCGCTGTGATCGGCAGTTACGACTGGAGGCGGGTCGACTGCATGACTGACTGGATGCGCATTATCACCCGCCCATGGCGTGACAGCGTCTTTCGGGTGCTGGCTCTCGCCCTGTTTGTGGCATCACTGGCCTTGACCACTGTGGTGCTGCTACGCGCCGAACTGGATGCACGCTTTGCCGCCCGTGGCGCCGAAATGCTTGGTGGTGATCTGGTGCTGGACAGCACGCAGCCGCCAAGTGAAACCCAGCAGAAAATCATTGAACGCCACCCGAACACAGCGCTAATCAAATTTCAAAGCGTCGTGATTCATAACGACGCCCTATTGTTAGTCAGCGCCAAAGCCGTCGACGAACACTGGCCCTTGATGGGAACCATTGAGCTTAGTGATGAACGCTTCGGCGGCAATTTTCGCAGCCTGAGTCATGGCCCGGAACAAGGTGAGGCCTGGGTTGCCGACCAGCTGCTTGACCGCCTTAATCTTGCAGTGGGTGACCGTCTCCAGCTCGGTCAACTGGAGCTGACAATCAGTGCCATGATTCGCCGGGAACCGGATCAAAGCGGCGGTTTTTACAGCATGAACCCGCGTCTGCTAATGAATCAGGCGGACCTGGACGCCACCGGAATTATCGGCCCCGGATCACGGATTCACTACGATGTGGCCATGCTCAGCGATAACCCGGAAGCGCTGAAAGCAGAATTTATACCAACCCTCAGACCCGAACAGCGCCTCGACGACGTTCAGGCGACGTTGGACCGGTCCATGGGTCCGTTAAAGCAGCTGACACTCTGGGTCAGTCTCGGCGTTATGCTTATTACCCTGCTGTGTGGTGCAGCCATTTACTTGACCACCGGTTTGCGAGTCACACGACGGGCCACCATGGCCGCCCTGCTGCGCACCTTCGGTGCTTCCCGACGAGTTATTCTGCAACGTTTGTTAGGTCATGAACTGATTGCCACTCTGCCGTTGGTGATTGCCGGCGTGGCTCTCGGCGCGGCCGCGACTCACATCACCCGTCAAGCGCTGAGCTGGGATGGGCCTATGGCCGCAGGCCTGATTGAATGGTTGATGGTGATGTTCGCACCACTGGCTCTATTTGCCGCTTTTGCCTTGCCGCGACTCACCTCACTGGTGCAGGTCCCCGCCATGCAGGTGCTTAACCAGCAGAGCGGCCAAAGCCTGAGGCGTGGCGGCATTGAACTCAGTGCCGCATTGCTGGGGCCAATGATTATTGCGGCAATGCTTACCGGCTCATTGCAGGACCTCGGGGTTATGCTGCTACTGCTGGCTGGTTTTGGCGTGCTGTTACCCGTATTGCTTTGGCCACTACTGTTGTTACTTGATCGCCGTAGTCGCCAATGGCCAGTTAGCCAGCGTCTCGCTATTCGCCGACTCAGCCGACGACGCGCCACTACACTACCGTTAATGGCAGCATTGACGCTGGCCATGGCGATTCTCGCTCTGGCAGGCCAAAGCGGCACCGGTTTGCTCAGTGAGTGGCAGCGTAAATTACCCGCCGAAGCACCCAATCACTTTATTCTCAATTTATTTGAAGAAGATCAAGCCGTATTGGCGCAATGGCAACAACAACATAATGCGCGGGCCGAACCGTTATATCCCATCGTACGCGGACGCCTGACGCTAATTAACGGGGTTCCGGTTCAGGAGGCGGTAACCAAGGAAAATGACCGTGCCGAAAGAGCGCTTAACCGGGATCTGGCATTGACTGAAGAAAGCCATTTACCGGAAAGCAATCGCGTTCGGGATGGCACATGGCATGGCAATCGTGCCAATGAAGTTTCCGTAGAAGCCGAGCTTGCTGACAGCATGGGACTGCAGTTGGGCGACTCGCTTACTTTCGTTGGCAGCCGCAGCGAAATGACCGCCACGGTCTCCAGTATTCGGGAAGTGGACTGGGACAGCTTTGCACCTAATTTCTATTTTATGTTTTCACCCGGCGCGTTTAATGATCAGGATGCCACGTGGCTCACCAGTTTCTGGTTGCCCGAGGGTGATGGCCGACGGGTTGCCGAGCTAATGAGCATGTTGCCCCACATTACTCTGCTGGATGTAAATGCCATTCTTGAGCGCGCCCAAGTTATTGTCGCTCAGGCCAGCCAGGCAACCGCGTTGCTGGCGGCATTGTTGGTGGCTGCGGCGCTATTGGTATTGGTGGCGGCATTGCTATCCACCGCTGATCAGCGACGAGCAGATCAATCCTTGCTACGTGCACTGGGGGCGCGTCAATCATTACTGAGAAAGGTGAATTGGCTTGAGTTTCTGGCCCTGGGTCTCAGTGCCGCATTCGGAGCAACACTGATAGTACTGGCAGCCATCGTGCCCCTGGGCGTTATGTTGTTTAGCGGCTCACTGCCCTGGTCCTGGTGGCAGCTTCTGCCTGTGGTGATGGGCTGCGCTATTGCGGGCATTGGCACTCTGGTCGGTAGAAAAGTCGCCACCGGCGCACCGGCCTAATGCAACGCTTTTATTCCATAAAGCAATCAGGCGGTTTTGCTTTTGATATTGACCCTGTGCTGAACAATGATATATCCAGCGCCAAGCACTACGCAGGCAGCCGCCGCCACCCCCAGTGCTCCCATTCCCATCTCTTTCACCAATAAAGCGCCGCCGATACCACCTGCAAAAAAAGAAAACAGTAGCGTCAGCAACAACCATAGCTTCCAGATTCTGATATAGCGCTGGCGCAAACGCTGCCCAATCAAAACCCCTATATCAGTGACGATGCCCGTAACATGTGTTGTCCGCAATTCGAGGCCGCGATAGCTGCTGGCCATGGCATTTTGCAACCCGCAGGCCAGCGCTGCCAACGGCACAGCAAGCGTCACGTCATTTAATGCCATCACCGTGGCCAACGAAAGAATCGCACCTTGCAGTATCAAAACACCGCCATAGCGTTTGCCTGCACGTAATGTGGCAGAGCCAATCAGCAACCCGGAGAGCATAGCGCCAAACAGAAAACCGGCCAGGATGCCGGCAACCAACATCAGATCTGCGAGGTCAGCCACAGCAATGTCAATACTCAAGCGCGATACCGGGCCACTCATATGACTCACCGGCACCGCAAAAAAACTGAGCATTACCACATTAACGTAGCCGGCAATGGCGGACAGCAAACCGCCCGCCAGAAACACCCATCGTTTGGCGGAATGCCGGGCAATACCTTTACCACTAAGGCCATCGGTTAATGACACAAGCGCCTCAAACGCGAACAAGGATCAACGCAGCACCAGCAACGGCACCGTAGCATTGATGATCATATGGTTGGTGGTACTGCCAACAAAAAACTGGCGAATACGAGAGTGACCATAGGCTCCCATTACCATCATATCAATCTGCTCGCTGAGCTGATAATTACGCAGCGCTACTTCTACATCACCGGCAACAATCGCTGTCACCGCTTCATGCCCTGCATTTTCCAGCGTCACTCTGGCCCAGTCGAGTTGCGCTCGATGGTCCTCCGTATCAGCACCCACCATCACCACATGGCATGGCAAACCAATAAACAAGGGACTGGCAGCTAGCATTTCCACGCTTTTACGAGTCGTGGCGCTGCCATCAAATGCCAGCATTACTCGCGATGGCTCGCGATAATTTTCCAGAGCGATCAAAACCGGGCGATGGGTAGTGCGAATAACTTGCTCAACATGACTACCAATATGCTGCTCCGCACGATCTCCCTCTTCACCCTGCTTGCCAATTACCAGCAAACGGATATCGTTTTCCAACTCAACCAGTGTTTCCACCAGATCGCCATGCCGTTGACGCATATTCGGCGCAACCACACCATCACGAATCGCACGCTCCACTGCTGACTCAAGCATCAGCTTTCCCTGCGCTAGCGCCAACCGACTACGCTTTTCATCCAGCGCGGCCAACTCTTCCAGCAGTGACTCTTGGGCATCCAGACCAATGCGACCACTCAGGTTGGCCCCCATACTTTGTAGAATTCGCGGCAGCACATGGAGAAATGTCAGCGGTGACTTCAGCTTCAATGCAGCCCAGGCGGCATAATCACAAACAGCAGCAGATGCTCTCGAGCCGTCAATACAGGCCATTACATGTGTCATTGTTTTTCTCCTTCGCGACCCATTAGCGTTAGTGGCCCATCAATCGTTCAATAGCATCAGGTTTATTATGTACGGCAAAGCGGTCAACCAGAGTTGCACTAGCTTCATTGAGCCCAGTAATTTCAACTTCGGTACCATCACGACGGAATTTCACCACCACTTTATCCAAGGCACTGATTGCCGTGATGTCCCAGAAGTGAGCTCGATGTAAATCAATGACTACCTTGCTTAGGGCTTCGCGAAAATCGAAGGCACCAACAAACGCCTCCGCGGAACTGAAGAACACCTGCCCTGTTACCTGATAACGACGGGTATCCCCACCCTCTTCCAGCTCGGATCCAATATAGAGTATCTGCCCCACTTTATGGGCAAAGAATATACCGCTGAGCAGTACACCAACCATAACCCCCAGGGCCAGATTATGGGTGGCAACCACCACCGCCACCGTGGCCAGCATCACAACACTACTACTGAAAGGGTGACTGTGCAGGCTGGTAATGGATGACCAGCTAAAGGTGCCAATAGACACCATGATCATCACCGCCACTAGCGCCGCCATAGGAATCCGGGCGACCCAGTCACCGAGAAAGACCACCATAAGCAACAAGCAAACACCGGCCATCAGACAGGAAAGACGGCCCCGACCACCGGACTGCACATTGATAACCGACTGACCGATCATGGCACAGCCAGCCATACCCCCCATTAAACCGGAAGCAATGTTAGCAGCACCCTGCGCCTTGCACTCACGGCGTTTGTCGCTATTGGTATCGGTGAGATCATCAACAATTGTCGCCGTCATCATGGACTCCAGCAGCCCCACAACCGCCAACGACATGGATACCGGGAAAATAATTTTCAGGGTTTCAACGTTCAGGGGCATATCTGGGAACAGGAATACCGGCAAAGAGTTCGGCAACTCCCCCATGTCACCCACCGTGCGTACATCAATACCAAAATAGATCGCGATTGCGGTACAAACGATGATACAAATCAAGGGAGATGGCACCGAACGGGTCATCAAGGGCAGCAGGTAAATAATCGCCAAACCTCCCGCCGCCAACGCATATACCGGCCAACTCATCAGAGTGATTTGCGGCAAAACGTGCCCTTCCTGCCAACTCACACCAGCCAACTCCGGCAACTGTGCCAAAAAAATCAAAATAGCCAGAGCATTCACAAAGCCGGTAACCACTGAGCGGGAAACAAAACGCATCAGCACGTCCACTCGCAAATACCCCATGATAATCTGCAGCACCCCAGTCAATAACGTGGCCGCCAACAGGTATTCCAGCCCGTGATCACGAACCAGCACCACCATCAGCAAAGCCATGGCCCCGGTAGCTGCGGAGATCATTCCCGGACGACCGCCAATAAAGGCTGTCACCACCGCGATACAAAATGAGGCATACAAGCCGACCTTTGGATCCACACCGGCAATAATCGAGAAAGCAATCGCTTCAGGAATCAGAGCCAGCGCAACCACAATACCCGCCAACAGGTCGCCACGCAGGTTGGCAAACCAGGTTTTCTTCAGTGCGTTCAACATGCTTTGAATGTCCGGATTTAGTAACAGGCGTCTATCGCAGTCGCCCAGAGAGCTAACAGCATCACAGACGCGACGCCGAGGGGGCGCGCAGTGTAACGGATGAACCTTGTCAGGCCAAATCAGCACTATCGTACTGACCCGGAGGGCGCGCTAGACTGGCCACTTGTAACAGTTCGAGGGGGGACTATGAAAAAGCCGAGAAATCGACGCTGGCGCCCTGTTTTCTATACGGCACTGGTCGCCCTAGCCATTGGCTTATATCTCGAAAGTCGGCCGTTTGTCAGTTATCCGCACACTGTTGTCAGCGGCTCTCTGACAACTCCGGAGATCCGCCCCAGGCCGCCCCATGCGATGGCTGGCATGGCGGTGGTGGACATTACTCCCGCCATTGGTCTTCCCAAGTTCGGTTACTCCGCCTGGGCCAAGCAAGCCGATGGTTTTCGCACCCGGCTCAAGGCTCGAGCCTTTTACCTGCGTG
>PGZG01000053.1 GCA_002840115.1 Gammaproteobacteria bacterium HGW-Gammaproteobacteria-14
GATCACTGAGGCTGTCGATGGAGGACAGGGGCTTGCACTCGGGCAGACAACCCGACTAATCCAAATGGACTATGGGCAGGCAAGCTCAGCTTGACTAGGATGGCGAAGATACCGAGCAAATCTCCGAGAGAACCATGAACAGATTGACTCAGGCATATTGTCTCTCATTGGTCTGTCTGCTGCTGGCGGCCTGTGGTGGCAGCGGTGGCGGCAGCAGCAGCGGTGGTGGTGGTGGCAGCAGTGGTGGTGGCAATCAGACAGGCGTTTCCAATCTTGAGCTGATTGATATAGACGGCACCGCCACGGTGGAAATCATGCCTGAAACCCTCGGTGATGCTGTGGCATTGAATCGCGCAGACGCGGCCCTGATTAGCAATACCCTGGCGAAAAAGCCGGTCGCTATTATCGTTATCGGCGGTGATTTGGTTGTGACTGCAAGGGTTACCAGCACCAGCGATCACCTGCTGACTCTGGAGGCGGATGGCGACCTGTTGATTAGTGCGGAGATGAGCGTTGGCGCGCTAGAGATCATCGCGGGCGACTACAGCATTCTCGCCCCAATCAACCTGCCTGCTGGCAATACTTTTACCCTCAACGGCGCACCCTACACTGTGATTACCGAGTTGGGTGCAGAAGGCGATGAGTCTGGAACAACCCTGCAAGGCATTAACGGCAATCTGGCCGCCAACTACGCGCTCGGCGCGAATATTGATGCCAGCGCCACGACCAGCTGGCATTGTTCAGCCCCTGAAAACTGCATGGGTTTTGCGCCGCTTGGCAATGTCAGCACCGGCTTCTCTGGCCACTTTAATGGCCTCGGTCATGTGGTCGACCACCTCTTCGTTAACCGCCCGCTTCAGGATTATGCCGGGTTGATTGGATACATGGCGCCAAATGCCAGCGTTCGCTATGCAGGGATAGAGAACGCCAATGTGACAGGCTACTACTATGTCGGCGGCCTGGTAGGCAGCAGCGACGAAGGCGCCGTGGTGAGTCACAGTTATGTCACGGGCACGGTCAGTGGTGGGGATTCCGGGGACTCTATTGGCGGCCTGGTAGGAGAAAACTACAAAGGCACCGTGATCCAGAGCTACGCCACGGCCTTGGTCAGTGGCGATGATTCCGTTGGTGGTTTGGTGGGCAACAACTATCAGGGAGCGGTGAGTTACAGCCATGCCACGGGTGGTGTCAGCGGGAAAGGCATGATTGGCGGCCTGGTGGGGGAAAGCTATCAAGGGACCGTTCGCTACAGTTACGCCACCGGCGCGGTCACCGGGGCCGATGGGGCTAACTCCGTCGGTGGCCTGATCGGAGTTAGCGAGGGCATCAACGGCGTCGATGGCGGCACTGTGACCTATAGTTATGCCACGGGAGCGGTTACCGGGAATGCCAGTGTCGGTGGTTTGGTGGGAGCTAGCGAGAAAGGTAGCGTCGTTCAGAGCTATGCTACCGGCGCGGTCAGTGGGAGCGGCAACGCGGTCGGTGGCCTGGTGGGTTTATCCCGGAGCTATATATACCGGAGCTATGCCACCGGCGAGGTAGATGGGACGCTGTATGTTGGCGGCCTGGTGGGGTGGACCAACAACAGCACAGTCGCCGAGAGCTTTGCCTCCGGCGCGGTCAGTGGTGATAACACCGTTGGCGGTCTGGTGGGCTACAACAACTTCGCCGAGATCAATCAAGGCTATGCCACAGGCGCGGTCATCGGGAATGGACTTGTCGGCGGCTTGGTGGGGCATAACGTTGTTAACAGTTTCGTCTACCAGAGCTATGCCACAGGCCAGGTCACCGGTAATGGTGACTTTATCGGAGGCCTCGTGGGGTATAACGCCAATGGCGGCCTCCGCACTAGCTTCTGGAGCACTACCGCCAATGCTGATCTGGATGGTGTTGGTACTGATGTCGGCGAATCCATCAATATTATCGGCAAGACGCTGGCCGAACTGATGACTCTCGCCACCTTTACTGACGCGGCTCTGGGTGCCGATGCCTGGGATGTCGACACCGATATGGATGGCGACAGCCTTTGGTTGATTGAGGAAGGGGTTAGCACACCCTGGATAAGAGCGCTGCAGTAAGCTGCGAGGTTTGGATTAAGGGCGTCAAGCGACAGGTGTGGATTTCGACGGCGCCCCAGTGTTCTCCGGGCAGGATGCGACGATTGGTCGCGACTTTCAGGCCCTTGCGGGCCTCTCATCGAAACTGGCACTGGCCACGCCGGTTTCGATTTTACCAAGCTCGACAGTCTTTCATTGCAAAGCGGTAGTCTTGTTGTTGGCAGAGCCTGTCTATAATCTTTGCCGATGAATCAGAGGCCGGGAAGGCAAGATGCTCAAGATATCGGTAGTAGCGGCGTTCTCGGCGATACTTGTTGCTCTTTGCTCAATGGCATCAGTTACCCAAGCAGAGCTGATTGAATACCCTCTGGATCAATGGCCGGATCAGAGCGTCCTTGATATAAGCGAGCTCGAGCGATTATTCATGACGGCCTCATCGCTGGCTACCGGCTCTCCGCAGCGTTCCCGGGAACTGGGCAAGTGCGCTCTCGGCAGTGATGCCGCATGGAAGCTGATTATTCCTTCTGATAACCATGTGACCGGGAAATTCCGGTTAGCCATGCCAGCAACTCGGCAAGATATCAAGCTTGGCAAAATTGTTGTTTACTCAACTCCGGCAGGCTGTGCTGCCTTACCCTCCCATATCAATCGCGATGTAATTATGCCTGAACGCATTCATGCGTTGGCGTTATCCATCGACTTTCGTTTTCCAGTGTATATCGAGTCGGACTATCGCTACACCTACTGGATCGACAAGTACGTTCCGATTCATTTTCGCCAGCGTTATGTGATGGACAGAATCACAACCGGTCTGAAGGATTATCCGGTAGCAGATCGTATTGTTTCCCGAAGCACGTATCCCGGTTCTTTGCACTCTAATGTTCCCCGACATGTTATGAATTTCCATGGGGTGGAGTCAGGCGAGATGGAGCTTATTAGCATGCAACGGGGGCAAGTCGGGTTGCTGGTGGCCAATGGGCTTTACATTATGCAGCAGCGCGACGGCGATCTGTACGCCTATGAATGGTATCCGGAAGGGAAGATGCTGCCGTTGCGTAATAATCGCCTTGATGGTCTGGTAAAGCAGTCGCAATGGAACGCTATGGATGCTTCATCATCGGCGGATGCTCCGCTTGAGTGTTTTGCCAATCATGAACGGATGGAATACTTCCGTATCATTGGCCCGTATCAGTGTGAGGCCGTGAGTGAGAGTGATGCTGGAAAGCCGGGCGTGTATCGGGATCGTATCGCCGTTTTGATGGAAGAGTTGGCCAGAGAGGAGAAGGAAGAACAGCAAGCCATGGCTGCTGCAGGCAGTCAGCACGATGGCTCTGCAAGCCTGCCCTCAGCGACTCCCAAGGAGGCGGTTGCCTCTGTTTGCGCGAAGGCCTATGCAGCCCATCGCCTGTGTCAGAACATGCCGTCTGACCCGTTTGGCGTTACCCGCAGCTACTGTGTGAATCAGATTAAAAAGAATTTTGGTGGAACGGGGTGTCCATTGCCATTCTGATTGTGGGCGAATGAACGAGAAAAAAGCGCCGTTTTATGCGGCGCTTTTTTTATGCTCCAGAATCAGGAATTTTTCCAGGTGCAATGCTACCACCGGATACAGTTCCGGAGTCAGCTGTTCGCCGAAACGGTTCAACATGCGGTGGATCAGAGTGCGCACGAGACCGATAGCACCATCAAGAGGCTTGCTGACCAGAAAGTTGAAAGCAAGCAGGTTTTTCGGTTCGATCGCGAGCGGGATCATCAGCTCATCAACAATCGTGCTGAGCAAGCGAACACCCTCTTGCAGGTCATTCGCACTGCCATCGCGTAATGTGCCAAGTACGATGTCGGCGCGGCTTGCCAACCTTGCGGACACCGGCAGGACGGCATGAGATTTATCACCAGCACCGAGATCAATCTGGTGTACCAGTCCGTTAAAGTGATGAATTACCGGTGGTAGTCGATGGCTGGCAATCAGGCCGCCGGCCCAGCCAACATAATGGCGGGCCTTGTCTTTAACATCATCGGCGACACGACGAGCGTGTCTGAGTTGCGACGAGTCATGGTTGCGGCCGATCTCATCGAGCAATCCGATCAGGGTGTGATCGACGACATCGCAATAGGCATCGACGAGTAGATCAATGCCCAGTTTTTTGTCCCTGTCAGTAATCTTGCCGCTGGTGCGTTGTACCAGTGAACTCAATTCATCGGGGATGTGATCCTGCAATGGCGTGGCAATAAACGGGCCTTGAACTGGCATACCCTTATCCCTAAAGGGTCCAACAGCGGACTGTTGAACCCGTGTGATGAAGCGCAAAGCTGTACAGATTTCCCGGTCCGATATCTTCAGTGCATCAGGGATTGCAGGTTACTGACCTGATCACGCAGGGTGCCGTTTTCGCCGAACAGTTTTTCTCGCCACTCGGCTTCCAGTGCCTTGGTGTTTTTCTTGTTCGGGTGGTAGTCCTTGCGGCCGAACAAGCCCATTTTCGGCAGAATCCGACTGATCAGGCCTCTGCGCCCCCCAAGAATCAGGTCCAACCCCTTGCGAAGGTCTTTGCGGTCGAACAGCTTGCCCTCTTTTGCCAACAAGTAGCCCCAACTGGCAAACACGGCTGGTAGCATCACAATGGTTACCGCCGGGAAGGCGATCAGGCGCTCAAGCCGACTATTGCCTATGGTGTCATATACGTCGTAGGCCACGGCCTTGTGCTCCAACTCTTCCATCGCGTGCCATAACCACAGCTGTAGCATTTCGCCATGGGCATTTTCCTGAAAGCGCTTGTCGGTCAGTAGCTGCTCGCCCACCAGCGCGGTGAAGTGCTCCATGAAGGTTGTGAAAGCAAGCTGCTGGCTGGCGGAAAACTGCTCCAACACTTTCAGTGCCATCTTGACGGCGGTTTCTGGTACACGGGTATTAATCCCCTGTTCCATCAGCAATTCATTCAAGCGTTCATGTTCACGGCCATGAATGGCTTCTTGACCCATAAAACCGGCAATCTCGGCTTTTAGCACCGGATCGGTAATGTCCTTGCGGAAATGACGCACGGACTCCATAAAAAATCGTTCGCCCGGTGGGAAAAAGGCGGATAACACGGCGATAAACGTTGTCGCGGTGGCGTTATTGGCCAGAAAGTAGCGCGGCGCTTCCGGGATCTGAAAATCCAGATGACGCGGCGGTATGCCAACACTGGCACCGGCAAGGCGGCGGACTTTGTTGGAAGAAGTATGGGTTGTGGGGGCAGAGACTGCGTTCACGTGACCTCCAGCTAATGAATGTGACATTGCTCAGTGTCACTTGTAGTGACTACGACAAGAAGGTTATCTTCAGCCATAAATCAGTCATTGGAGGCCAGTATGACCGTGGCTATCCCCACCTCAGAGGGCGTGCTGCTTGCCCACTATGGTGAGCTGCTCTGCCGCCTGCAGGGTGAAAAAGGGGTGAGTGAGGCGCGAGTGCTGGAGGGCACCGGACTGACTCGGGCACAACTTCAGGAACCGGGTCGGCGCATGTCATTGGCGGCCACCCTGCAGCTGCTGCGGAATGTTCAGGCGATTGATCCATCGCCGGATCTCGGCGTGCGGCTGGGCGTGCCGTTGAATATCGGCAGTCATGGCTTCCTCGGTTATGCCTTTCAGTCCAGCCGAACCCTCGGTGAAGCCTTTGATCTGGCGGTTCGTTATCTGCGTACCCGCACCAGCCTGTTTGATATTCGCATTGAACGCGATGGTGAACAGGCTGCGCTGGTACTGGATGAGCGTTATGACCTTGGGGATTTGACGCAACTGGTGGCTGATGCGGTTATCACCTCGATCCTCAGCATTGGTCAGCAGATGTTCGGGGTGATGCTGGCGCGCCAGATCACTTTGAATTTGCCCTATCCGGAACAGCAGCATCATCAACACTGGCGCCAGAAAACTGGCCTCAACCTGCAATTTGGCACGGCCTGGATGCAAGTACAGTTTCCAGCGGCCTGGCTGGATATGCCGTTGAGTACGGCTGATCCGAGTCTGGCAGCACTGGCGGCCGCCCGTTGCGAGGAAGAGTTGCGTCAGGCAGGAGAGAGCAACGATATCGTTAGCCGGGTGCGTGATATCGCCCGGCGTCATCTGGCGGATGAAAACTCACTGGAAAAAGTGGCCAACGAACTACATCTGACCACACGCACCTTACGACGCCGACTGCAGCAGGCCGACACGAGCTATCAAAAACTGGTTGAACAGCTTCGTCAGCGTTTGGCCGTTGAGTACTTGTTGCATAGCCAGCGCTCGGTGGATGAAATTGCCGCACTGCTTGGCTATAGCGATCCGTCCAATTTTGGCCGTGCGTTCCGACGCTGGACCGGTGAGTCGCCGCGTGAATATCGCACCGGGCGGGGTAATCATCATGGTTAACAACTGGCTCGGCAGTCGAGGCGTTTTTTTACCTTAACTATGTCCGGCTTAACTCATGCCTTGAGTGATAACGCAGCCTCAGCTTTGCCCATTTCGCCATCGACAATATGGCCGACCATGTCCACCAGTCCTTCGGCGAGCTGGTCAAAAGTAATCATCGGTGATGCTTCACCAAGATGGCGAATGACTGAAAACATGCCGCCGTTGATGACGATATAGCTCATTACCGGAATGTTTTGCATCTTCATCACCTCCGGGTGGTGCATGACATATTGAACCACCAGGTCCATCAGAATCTTATTGATCGGTTCCAGATTATCCCGGTGGGCAATATTCACCGCCTGGCCGGCATACTTCAGATAGCGACCGTCATCGCGCATCAACAATTCGCGGAACTCATACAGCAGAGTGCGAACGGCTTCGCGAATGTCCATCTTTACCAGTCTCGGGGTTAGCGGCTGGATCATGGCAACAACGTCCGCCACCACCATCTGGTACATGGCGTCCATGACTTCCTGCTTGTTGGCGAAGTACTCGTACAGGGAGCCAACACCAATTCCGGCAACGTCGGCGATATGTCGGGTGGTGGTTCCTTCGATGCCGTGCTTGGCCAGGCATATAAAGCCAGCCTCGATAATCGACTCGACGGTGGCCTTGGCACGTTGCTGCTGAGGTTTGCGCGGCATAAGAGGAAAGTCCTAATCCGAATTGAATCCGAACAATGATTCGGAATATCTTGCCATTGTTCAATGGCGGGATCAATGACGCATTCATTCGCGGGCCATCCACTAATCAAGAGGTTCAGCATGTCCAGGAACAAGCATTCCAGTAAGGCCTGTGCAGTAGTCACCGGCGCTGGCAGCGGCATTGGTGAGGCTTTCGCCTATGAGCTGGCGCGCCGTGGGGGCCGGGTGGTGTGCTCCGATATCAATCTGGAAACGGTCGAAGCCACGGCGGCCGCTATTCGTGCCAAGGGTGGCGAAGCGGTGGCGTTTGCCTGTGATGTGTCGAAGCTGGAACAGGTCGAGCAATTGGCGCGGGATGCGGAGCAATGGTTCGGCTGCCCGGTTGATCTGGTGGTGAATAATGCCGGGGTCGGTGCCGGTGGTATGAATATCGGTGATATCCCCATGGATGACTGGCATTGGGTGATGGGTGTGAACTTGTGGGGCGTGATTCATGGCTGTCATGTTTTTGCCCCGAAAATTCGAGCCCTCGGTCGCGGAGGCATTATTAATGTGTGTTCCACGGCAAGTTTTGCCGCAGCTCCCTTAATGGGGCCATACAACGTTAGCAAAGCGGCAGTGCTGGCATTATCGGAAACGCTGGCCGCAGAAATGAGCGGTACGGGTGTTGGTGTTACCGCGTTATGTCCCACCTTCGTTAAAACCAATATTGCTCGTGATGGCCGTATCCCTGAAGGCTCCTCCCAGATTGCTGCCAAGCTGATGAAGTGGACGGGCATTTCTGCCGAGCGAGTGGCGAATACCACGCTCAATGCACTTGATCGTGGGCAGCTGTACGTACTCCCGCAATTTGATGCTCGTACCATCTGGCGTGCCAAGCGTTTGGTGCCTGCGGCCTATACCCGTGGTGCTGGTTTGTTGAGCCGACTGGCTGCCGCGAAACTCTGACTTCCAATGTTCTCTTTCAAAGTTTCAGGAGAAATACCATGGCAATGATTGATCTCGACAAGATGCTGGAAAAAGTGAAAGCCACCCAATGGTCTTTGGGGGATATTGATTGGGATGCGCCCGGCGCCGAGATGATTACCGAAGAGCAGTGGCCAAAGCTAAAGGATTTTATGGCCGATCTAATGTGGATTGAACATGTTGGCGCCCGTGCCTTTGCTGCCATGGCGAAGAAGGCTCCCACGGAAACGTTGCGCCAGCTGTACAGCTATTTCCATGCGGAAGAACAGCGCCATGCCAATGCCGAGATGGCACTGATGAAACGCTGGGGCATGCTCGACGGAGACACCATTCCAGAGCCGAACGTCAATCTGCGCCTGGTAATTGAATGGCTGGACCGCTATGCCGATGAGATGCCGTACTATGTCCTTGGTACGGTGATTCCGATGCTGGAAATCGCCCTGGACGGTGCCCTTTGTACTTTCCTGCTGGAAACCGTGGATGACCCGGTTTGTCATCAGGCATTTGAGAAAATCAATGACGATGAGTCCCGTCACCTTGGTGTTGGTTTCTCGGTCATGGAAATGCAGGGCCATAACAAAACCACTATCGGCATTGCCAAAATGATGGCGCCGCTTCTGGACCCACGTCTGCTGCTTGGTATTGCCTCGTACTTCCCGCTGCTCAACAAGATGCGTGACAACATCATGGATATGGGATTGCCGGAAGAGAAGCTGTATGCGGCGATGAGAAAGTTCGAGAAAATTGGTGGCCGTACAGCAGAGGGACGACGTAATCCCTGGTATCAGATTATTCAGCACCATGGTCGCTTTGTGGTCAATCGCAGTAACCGTTTTTACCATGTGCCGATTGATGCAGCGGTAAAAGTGACCGGTTTGATTCCACGCAAAATGCTGCCGAAGGTGCCCAGCTGGGTTAAAGAGCTTACCTGGCAGCCTACCGCCTGAACAATACTATAAGTAATGCCGTGAGCGGGGCCGCCTCAGGTCCCGCCTTCTCGTACACCCATTTGATTCCGTGAGATTGTCATGACCGATGCGACCAGCAAATCCGCTCGCAAAACCCCGGCGACTAAAAAAACTGAAGTTACCAAGGCTGCCAAGCCAAGCAAGTCTTCTGGCAAGGCTGTGGTAAAAGCGAAGACCACTAGTGTGACACCGGTAAGTCATAAGCCTGCTGCGGTATTGATTGTGGGTGCTGGTTTTGCAGGTCTGGGCATGGCGATTCGTCTGCAGCAGGCCGGCATAAACGATATCGTGATTCTGGAGCGTGGTAGTGAGGTGGGAGGCACCTGGCGCGATAATCAATATCCAGGGGCAGCCTGTGATATTCCATCGAACCTGTACTCCTATTCATTTGCCCAGAACCCTGAGTGGTCACGCAGTTTCTCGGGGAGTCGCGAAATTCTTGGTTATATTCATCATCTGGTGAAAGAGTTTTCTCTTGAGCGCTATATTCGCTTTGGGAAAAACGTGCAGGACATGGCCTTTGATGAAAAGAAGGGGCTTTGGCAAGCTACCACCTCTGAAGGTGAGGTGTTTAGTGGCCGTGCTGCGGTGATGGCGCAGGGGCCCCTCTCCAATGCCAGTTTCCCCGATATGCCTGGCATCAATGAATACAAGGGACACAAGATTCACAGCGCTCGCTGGGATCACAATTATGACTTCAAAGGGAAGAAAGTTGCCGTAATCGGCACTGGTGCCAGCGCTATCCAGATCATTCCGGAGCTGGTTAAGGAAGTGGAGCATCTGACTGTATTTCAGCGTACCCCGGGCTGGGTAATGCCGCGTCCTGATTTCGAAACGCCGGAATGGAATAAGGAAATCTTCCGCAAATTGCCGTTTACCCAGTCGGCATTGCGTCAGGCGCTTTACTTGGCCCATGAATCCATGGCGCTGGCGGTGATCTGGAGCTCACCGTTAACCAGAGTTGCAGAGCGTATTGGCCGTTGGCATTTGCATAGTCAGGTTAAGGATCGCTGGATGCGCCGTCAGCTGACGCCAAACTATCGGATTGGCTGCAAGCGGGTATTGATTTCCAACGATTACTATCCGGCGCTGCAAAAGTCGAACTGCAAGTTGATCACCTGGCCGATTTATACCCTGTGTGAAGAGGGTATTCGCACGGTGGAAGGTATTGAGCATCAGTTCGACTGCATTGTCTTTGCCACTGGGTTTGAGGTGAGTAAAGCGGGCACGCCATTCCCTGTAACGGGTATCGGTGGTCGCCAGTTGAATGAAGAGTGGTCCCGTGGCGCGCAGGCCTACAAGAGCATTAACGTGGCCGGTTATCCCAATCTGTTTTTTACCTTCGGGCCGAACTCCGGGCCGGGCCATAATTCGGCTCTGGTGTATATGGAGTCACAGCTGGATTATGCGGTGCGGGGTATCCAGAAGATTCTCGGCGAGAATCTGAAAATGCTGGATGTGAAGCCGCATGTTCAGAAGCAATACAACGAAG
>PGZG01000286.1 GCA_002840115.1 Gammaproteobacteria bacterium HGW-Gammaproteobacteria-14
ACGCCACAGGCACACACAAGGATACAAACCGCATCAGCATCACATATGCATCTGACGGATCCTGCTCTGTCAGACCGCGTAAAACGACGCGGATATGCATCTAATTTTTAGATAACATTCCGCCTAATCAGCCGCTGGTTCAGATCCAGAGTCGTGGCCACAATGAAATCTTTCTGATGACACAGGAATTTTCTGATGCGCAAGTTCATGTTCGCCACCCTGCTGACCGCAGGAACTCTACTGGCTGCTGGCAGCCATGCTGCCGACAAGATTACCTCCTTTACCCTCGACCCGATGCATACTCAGGTGCTGTTCACTTGGGATCACTTCGGCTTCTCGTCTCCTGGGGCGATTTTCAAAGCAGTTGAAGGCGAGATTCTGGCCAACGAAACCACTCCGGAAAAATCTTCTGTATCGGTGAGCATTCGAGTAGACAGCATCGAAACCGGCGTGCCGCTACTCAACGAACATCTGCTGACTCTGCCGGAATACTTCAAAGTGAAAGAGCACCCAAACATCACCTTCAAAAGCACCGGCATCATCAATGTCGACCGCGATGATCAGGAGTTCGACCTGGTCGGCATCCTGACAGTCAATGGCATCAGCAAAGAAGTGGTGCTGGATACCGAGGTAAACAAGATTGGCGAGCACCCGATGTGGGATAACGCTCGCGCCTTGGGCCTGAGTGCAGAGACCACTATCAAACGTTCCGACTTCGGCATGGGCAATTACGCTCCAGCAGTGAGTGACGAGCTGGAGGTAAAAATTACGCTGGAAGCCATTGAGACCAAAGGCTACCTGAAAAAACTGGAAAGCATGAAGTAATCACCAAGGTTGCCGCTGCTTGGGGTAATGAGGCTCAGGCAGCGGCCATAGTGATCATTCTCCGATTCACAGCGTCGCAACGTAACGCTGAACGGCATCCGCCGGAGGACGTTCGCCAGTCCAGAAAAGCGCGATTGCTGGCGATTTCCCGTCAGGTATTTGCTCGACTAACTGCTCGACTCGACGGGCGATTGCCTCTCCTGAGTCCACCCAGCCAATTGCCGGCCATAGTTTCTCGAACATCGGCCTGAGCAGCGGAAAGTGAGTACAGCCCAGTACCACATGGCTAAGCGGCTGCGGCTGCATAAGCCAGTCATTCAAATGGGCAAACAGGTGCTCAGGTTCTCTAGAGCAGGCAATCCAGTCTTCCGCCCACTGCACCAACTCGACACTGCCGAACCGACGCACCTGACAACCAACGGTAAATTCGCGGATCAGGTTGTCCGTATATGGGCGATTAACCGTGGCGGGCGTGGCCAGCAAACCAATCTGGCCACACCCACTGGCCGAGGCTGCCACTTTCAGCGCTGGCACCACACCCACCACCGGAATATCCAATGCCGCGCGCAACGCCGGCAATTTGCCTGCTTGTCGCATC
>PGZG01000287.1 GCA_002840115.1 Gammaproteobacteria bacterium HGW-Gammaproteobacteria-14
GGCCAGTTTTCGCGCGTGCCACTTTTTCGTTTCGACATCCATGCCACGCAGAATCTGAATACGTTGCGCCTGCGGGCTGCCAGCACCGTGCATCGATTCGGTCAGGTAACCGACCGCATTGCGACCCAGCGTCATGTTCTCAATCAGGCGCAAAATACGCATGCGGTCTTCCACCGGAAGATCGTCACGACCCTTGAGGAATTTCTTGATGATCTCACCGGCTTCCTCGTGCTGGTAATCCGCCTCGCTCGGCATCGTCACCATAATGCCGCCGGCCAGATCCTGGGCCAGACGGGAGATTTCATAGGGGAAGCGGGTCACGTTGTGTTTACACACATTGGCCAGCATCGAGTCGTTCATAAAGATGCCGCTGGCCAGTTTTTTTGCTTCATGGGAGCTGGCAATACCGCTGGAGTAAATGGTTTCGTTGAGGTGCACCATCTCCACCAGCTTGTCGCGGATATGGCTGACCTTGTCGAGGCCGTTGTATTCGGCGATGGATGCGGCGGCGCCGACCAGCACATCGCCGAGGCCGGTTTTGCACACGTAGCTGGCGCGGTGATAGGAAGTGAAGCGCGCCACCATGTCCTGGGCGAACTCGTACTCGCCGTCCATCAGTACGTGTTCCCAGGGAATAAACACGTCATCGAAATACACCAGCACTTCCTGACCACCATACTCGGCGTTGCCAGCATCGATGTCTCCGGCTTCCATGGAGCGGGTGTCGCAGCTTTGCCGACCATAGATATAGGTCAGGCCTTCGGCGTCGCCGGGGATCATGCCGACCACCGCATAGTTTTTATCTTCTTCGGTCAGGTTCATGGTCGGCATCACGCAGATCCAGTGCTGGTTCCAGCCACCGGTCATGTGCGCCTTGGCGCCGCGGACAAAAATGCCTTTGTCGTTACGGCCGGAGATATGCATAAACATATCCGGGTCGGCCTGTTCGTGCGGCCGTTTTGAGCGATCGCCTTTCGGGTCGGTCATGGCGGCGGCGATCAGAATGTTTTTGCGCTGCGCTTCTTTCAGCCAGTCCATATAACGCTGGTGATACTGAGTGCCGTGTTTCTGGTCGATGTCATAGGTAATCGAGTGCAGCACGGAAATGGTGTCGAGACCGGTGCAGCGCTGGAAGCAGGTGCCGGTGATCTGGCCCATGCGGCGTTGCATTTTGTTCTTCATAACCAGATCGGCGGGCGACTCAACGATATGCAAAAAACGATTTACCTGAGCCTCGATCAGCGGTGAGTAGGCGGTGGCCAGCTCCGGGTCCTCGATGGCCAGATCGTAGCTGGCGCGCAGGGCATTGATTGATGGCTTGATCATTGGATGGTCAGCCGGTTCATCTACCAGCTCGCCAAACAGGAACAGCCGGGTGCCACGACCGCGCAGGCTCTGCAGGTACTCTTCGCC
>PGZG01000288.1 GCA_002840115.1 Gammaproteobacteria bacterium HGW-Gammaproteobacteria-14
GGGCCGTGATACGACGACCACTTTCCACGACCAGCTTATCCGCCGCATAAATATCGAACGTTGCCGTTTCGCCACGCAGGCGTTCGGCAATCAGGCGCATGCGGTAGTTCGCACCGTCACGAGTAATCTCGTTGGTATCGAAGAACATCGCCAGAATTTCGTCAGCAGTGTAACCCAGTGCTCGCAGCAAGATCGTCGCCGGCAGTTTGCGGCGACGGTCAATACGCACAAACACCTGATCCTTCGGATCAAATTCGAAATCCAGCCAAGAACCACGGTAGGGAATGATCCGCGCGGAATACAGCAGCTTCCCGGAGCTGTGGGTCTTGCCTTTATCGTGATCGAAGAACACACCCGGTGAACGGTGCAGCTGGGATACGATTACCCGCTCAGTACCGTTGATCACAAAGGTGCCGTTTTCAGTCATCAGGGGGATTTCACCCATGTAGACCTGCTGCTCGCGGATGTCCTTGATTGCGCCGGAAGACTCACGGTCATAGATCATCAGACGAATGCGAACGCGCAACGGAGCTGCGTAGGTTGCCCCCCGCAAAATACATTCTTTGACGTCGAACACCGGTTTGCCGAGCTCGTAGCCGGCATACTCCAGAGCTGCGTTGCCGGAATAGCTGACAATCGGAAAAACGGACTTGAATGCCGCTTCGAGACCTTCCTCGAGACGCTGATCTGCAGGTTTGCTTTGCTGCAGAAACTTGCGATAAGAATCAAGCTGGATTGCAAGGAGGTACGGAACCTCCATTACAGTCGGAAGCTTGCCGAAATCTTTGCGGATCCGCTTTTTCTCAGTGAATGAGTATGCCATCTGCGTTCCTCGGCGGTAGCTGCATCGCCAACTGGCGATATCGTGTTACATCAGGGTCGTACTTCAATAACTTTCCACGAAAACGACAAAAAGCTGGCAGCCGATATCGACTGCCAGCCCCTGTCCTTCTGGCATAAGCCCGAAAGACAAGCGCATTCGCGCTTACTTCAGCTCTACGCTGCCGCCTGCTTCTTCGATCTTCTTCTTCAGCTCTTCTGCTTCGGCTTTGGAAACGCCTTCTTTCACAGCAGAGGGAGCGCTCTCTACCAGATCTTTGGCTTCTTTCAGGCCCAGACCGGTGGCTTCGCGAACAGCTTTAATCACGCCTACTTTCTTGTCGCCAAAACCGGTCAGCATAACGTTGAACTCGGTTTGCTCTTCAACGGCAGCAGCAGCAGCGCCCGGACCAGCAGCAACAGCAACGGCAGCAGCGGATACGTTGAACTTCTCTTCAAACGCAGAGATCAGTTCAACCAGGTCCAGTACGGACATTTCAGCAACGGCATTCAGGATATCTTCTTTGGACAGTGCCATCTCAATTTCTCCAGATCTTAATGTGGTGTAGTTCAGGGGCGATCAGGCAGC
>PGZG01000289.1 GCA_002840115.1 Gammaproteobacteria bacterium HGW-Gammaproteobacteria-14
ACACAGGAGGGCGACTAGCTGTTGGAGCGGCAGGGCGTGCAGCGGGTGATGAAGGAGGCGCAGTCGTTATGGCCGGTCGGCTTGCAGCCGGTGCTGCCGTTCCATCCAGCCGAATCTGTTGTCCGGGATAGATAGTGTAGGGTGCAGCAATGTTATTAGCCGCCGCTAACTGGCGGAAATCCTTACCGTGACGCCAGGCAATCGAGTACAGAGTATCCCCCCGCGCAACAATATGTACGCTGCGACCAGAGGCCGTTGTCACCGCTCGTCCGGCACTGTCATAACGATCTATTACCGGCGCATAGCCGCTGTTACCGCACCCGGCAAACCACAGCAACGGTAGTAACAGCAACACCCTCAAACAGATTTCCCCTATGGATGTCCGACGAACACCTTCTACGCCAGCACGGGCTCCCGGCGAAACTCTGAACCCCGCTCACGGTACGTACTGTACCGACTCATTACTGGCTCACCGTACTGACCTACCGGAACCCTCTACCCGGGAGAGCATTACAATGACCAGCCCCCCCGCAAGAAGTGCCACACATGCCGAAATCAGCATCGCGTCACCGTGTAGCACTGCATACTCTGAAGGCCACAGCCATTGCTCACGGACACCGTCAGCCGCAGCCGAGCGCCAGGGCCATAGTTTGATCAATGAACCGGCCATAAAACCAGCCAGCAGAGCCATCATCGGATCATGGCAACGCTGCAGGAGCCAACGCAACAGATGAACAAAAGCCAGCAATCCCACCACGCAACCACAGCCAAAGGCTGCCAGTAGTAACCAATCGCCACCACGTATGGCATCCAGCACCGGCACATACATGCCTAATAACAACAGAATAAAACTACCGGAGATGCCCGGCAAAATCATCGCACAGATGGCCAGCGCCCCAGACAGCAGAAAACTCAACGGACTATGACTTACTGCAGAGAGACCCGGCATTATCGCCAGCGAACCAGCAACCAGAATGCCCGCCAGAAAAGCACCGTACTCTGGCCGACCATGCCGCGATAATGACCGCCATACCGGCACAACACTGGCCGCAATCAAACCGCAGAAAAAAGCCCACACGGGCACGGGATAATGGGCCAGAAGCCACCCCATCAAACGAGCGAACAGCACGATACTGGTGAGAACCCCGGCAAACAGGGTGGACAAAAAGGAAAAATTACCGACCCGCCAGAAGGCCACAAAACCCTGATCACGCCATACACGCAGTAACCGGGGATGCAGTTCTGCAAGCGATGAAATCAATTCCTGATAAATACCGGTGATTAACGCCAGTGTGCCGCCGGAAACGCCTGGCACCACATCCGCAATCCCCATGGCCAACCCACGGAGATAAATTCCCGGCAACCGTTTCATTTAAGAATACCGCGCTGGAACGGTACA
>PGZG01000054.1 GCA_002840115.1 Gammaproteobacteria bacterium HGW-Gammaproteobacteria-14
GAGAACCAGTTCCGCGTTGGTCTGGTGCGTGTCGAGCGTGCGGTGAAGGAGCGCCTGAGTCTGGCAGAATCCGAAGGGTTGATGCCGCAGGACCTGATTAACTCCAAGCCTGTGGCTGCTGCTGTGAAGGAGTTTTTTGGCTCTTCCCAGCTCAGTCAGTTTATGGATCAGAATAACCCGCTGTCCGAGATTACTCACAAGCGCCGTGTTTCTGCGCTTGGGCCAGGCGGTCTGACCCGTGAGCGTGCCGGCTTTGAAGTGCGTGACGTACACCCGACGCATTACGGCCGTGTCTGCCCGATTGAAACTCCGGAAGGCCCGAACATTGGTCTGATTAACTCGTTGGCTACCTATGCGCGTACCAATGAGTACGGTTTCCTTGAGTCGCCATACCGCAAGGTGGTGGATGGTCAGGTTACCAATGACATTGAGTACCTGTCTGCTATTGAGGAATCCGAATGTGTGATTGCTCAGGCAGACTCAAAGGTGGACGCGAAAGAGCGTTTTGTTGATGAGTTCGTAACGGTACGTCACCGCAACGAATTTACCATTACGCCGCCGACCCATATTACTCATATGGACGTATCGCCTCGTCAGGTTGTTTCCATTGCGGCGTCACTGATTCCGTTCCTGGAGCACGATGATGCTAACCGCGCTCTGATGGGTTCAAACATGCAGCGCCAGGCAGTGCCGACGCTGATGTCTGAAAAGCCATTGGTCGGTACCGGTATTGAGCGTCATGTGGCACGCGATTCCGGTGTCTGCGTAGTCGCTGCTCGTGGCGGGGTTATTGATAAGGTTGATGCATCCCGGATCATCGTGAAGGTGAATGACGCCGAGATTGCTGAGGGTGAGGCAGGTGTTGATATTTATAACCTGACCAAATACACCCGCTCCAACCAGAACACTTGTATTAATCAGCGCCCATTGGTGACGATTGGTGATCGGGTTACGGTTGGGGATATTTTGGCTGACGGTCCGTCCACCGATATGGGTGAGCTGGCGTTGGGTCAGAATATGCGCGTCGCCTTTATGCCGTGGAATGGTTACAACTTCGAAGATTCCATCCTGATTTCCGAGCGGGTGGTGAAAGAAGACCGTTTCACATCGATCCATATTCAGGAACTATCCTGTATCGCCCGCGACACCAAGCTGGGGCCGGAAGAAATTACTGCCGATATCCCCAACGTTGGTGAGGCTGCGCTGGCCAAGCTGGATGAGTCTGGCATCGTTTATATCGGCGCCGAAGTGGGTGCTGGCGATATTCTGGTGGGCAAGGTAACGCCGAAAGGTGAAGCCCAGCTAACGCCGGAAGAAAAATTGCTGCGTGCCATTTTTGGTGAGAAAGCTTCCGATGTGAAAGACACCTCCCTGCGGGTTCCGTCCGGTGTCAAAGGCACCATCATTGATGTTCAGGTATTTACCCGTGATGGCGTTGAGAAAGACGACCGTGCCCGGCAAATTGATCAAGCCCAGCTTGAGCAGTTCCGTAACGATCTGAAAGACGAGTACCGGATTCTTGAGCAGGATATTCTCGAGCGGTTGCGTAAGCAGCTGACCGGCAAAAAGGTTAATGGTGGTGCTGGCTTCAAGCGCGGCACGGAAATGACCGCTGACCTGCTGGCCGAACTGGATGCAGACAAAATATTTGAGCTGCGCCCGGCGGATGATGATATCGCTGAGCAGATTGAGCGCGCCCAGCAATACCTGGAAGCGCACAAGCGTGATCAGGAAGAGCGTTATAAAGATAAGCAATCCAAGATTTCCAGCGGCGATGACCTCGCCCATGGCGTCTTGAAAGTGGTCAAAGTCTATCTGGCGATCAAGCGTCGTATTCAGCCGGGTGACAAGATGGCTGGCCGCCACGGTAACAAGGGTGTTATTTCGGTGATCATGCCGGAAGAAGATATGCCGTATAACGAAGACGGTTTGCCGGTGGATATTGTTCTTAATCCCTTGGGCGTACCGTCTCGTATGAACATCGGGCAGATTCTTGAGGTTCACCTTGGTTTGGCTGCCAGAGGACTTGGCGAGCGCATCAACGAAATGTTGGCGCAGCAGCGTAAGGTCGCTGAAATTCGCGAGTTCCTCGATAAGATTTATAACGGCACCGGTATCAGCCTGCGTAAAGAAGATCTGAAGAGCTTTAGCGATACAGAGATTCTTGAGCTGGCCAGTAATCTGTGCTCCGGTGTGCCTATGGGAACCCCGGTATTCGACGGCGCGAAAGAAAATGAGATCAAGGATCTTTTGCACCTGGCTGGTCTCAATGGTTCCGGGCAGATGGAACTATGGGATGGCCGTACCGGCGACAAGTTTGATCGTCCGGTGACCGTTGGCTACATGTACATGCTTAAGTTGAACCATCTGGTCGACGACAAGATGCATGCTCGTTCTACTGGCTCCTACAGCCTGGTTACTCAGCAGCCGCTGGGTGGTAAGGCGCAGTTTGGTGGTCAGCGGTTCGGGGAGATGGAGGTATGGGCTCTGGAGGCGTATGGCGCAGCTTACACGCTTCAGGAAATGCTCACGGTTAAGTCTGATGACGTTAATGGCCGTACCCGAATCTACAAAAATATCGTCGATGGCGATCACCGGATGGATCCGGGTATGCCCGAATCCTTCAACGTGTTGCTGAAGGAAATTCGCTCGCTCGGTATCAATATTGAGTTGGAAAGCGAATAAAACGGATATCCGGATTAACGAACGTTTTTGCGAGCGAAAGCTCCGCATGGAGGACTGGCCTTGAAAGACTTGCTGAATCTTCTGAAAAGTCAGGGACAAGTCACTGAGTTTGACAAACTCAAGATTGGTCTGGCGCCGCCGGACCTGATTCGGTCCTGGTCATTTGGTGAAGTGAAAAAGCCAGAGACCATTAATTACCGCACCTTTAAACCGGAGCGGGATGGTCTCTTTTGTGCTCGTATTTTTGGGCCTATCAAAGACTATGAGTGCCTGTGTGGTAAGTACAAACGCCTCAAGCATCGCGGTGTAATCTGCGAGAAGTGCGGCGTTGAAGTTACCTTGACCAAGGTGCGCCGTGAGCGCATGGGTCACATTGAGCTGGCCAGCCCGGTGGCGCATATCTGGTTCCTGAAGTCGCTGCCGAGCCGCATCGGTTTGATTCTGGATATGACGCTGCGTGATATTGAGCGTGTGCTGTATTTTGAATCATTCGTCGTCGTTGAGCCGGGCATGACCAGCCTTGAGAAAGGCCAGTTGCTGAATGATGAAGAGTATTACGAAGCGCTGGAGCAATTTGGCGATGAGTTCGATGCGCGTATGGGCGCGGAAGCTGTTCAATACCTGTTGCAAGATCTTGATCTTGAGCAGGAAGTGAAGCAGCTGCGTGAAGATATCGACGCCACTGGCTCTGACACCAAGCTGAAAAAGCTTTCCAAGCGTCTCAAGCTGATGGAAGCGTTCGCCACCTCAGGAAATCGTCCGGAATGGATGGTGATGAGTGTATTGCCAGTGCTGCCGCCGGATCTTCGTCCGCTGGTGCCGCTGGATGGCGGTCGTTTCGCGACCTCGGATCTGAACGATCTGTATCGTCGTGTGATTAACCGTAACAACCGACTCAAGCGCCTGCTGGAGCTAAACGCTCCGGACATCATTGTCCGCAATGAAAAGCGGATGCTGCAGGAAGCGGTTGACGCCTTGCTGGATAACGGTCGTCGTGGCCGTGCCATCACCGGCACCAACAAGCGCCCGCTGAAGTCGCTGGCTGACATGATTAAAGGTAAGCAGGGTCGTTTCCGTCAGAACCTGCTCGGTAAGCGCGTGGATTACTCCGGTCGTTCGGTGATCGTGGTAGGTCCAACGCTGAAGCTGCACGAATGTGGTCTGCCGAAAAAAATGGCGCTGGAGCTTTTCAAGCCGTTTATTTTTGCCAAGCTGGAAGCCCGTGGTCTCGCGACTACGATCAAGGCCGCGAAGAAAATGGTTGAGCGCGAAACCGCAGAGGTCTGGGATATCCTGGCCGACGTAATTCGTGAGCACCCAGTGATGCTGAACCGTGCGCCGACTTTGCACCGCTTGGGCATTCAGGCGTTTGAGCCGGTATTGATTGAAGGTAAAGCGATTCAGCTGCACCCGCTGGTCTGTGCCGCATTCAATGCTGACTTTGACGGTGACCAGATGGCGGTACACGTACCGCTGACTCTGGAAGCGCAGCTCGAAGCACGCGCCCTGATGATGTCGACTAACAACATTCTTTCCCCGGCCAGCGGTGACCCGATCATCGTGCCGACTCAGGACGTTGTATTGGGCTTGTATTACATCTCCCGTGACCGCGTTAATGCGCAGGGCGAGGGCATGGTGTTCGCCGATACCAAGGAAGTGAGTCGTGCGCTGGGTTGCAAGCAGATTCATATTCACGCCCGTATCAAAGTGCGTGTTGATGAAACTGTGCGTGACCAGGAAGGTAACGAATACTCCCGTACCTTTATTGCCGACACCACCGCCGGTCGTTGCAAGCTGTGGGAAGTGGTGCCCAAGGGCATCGCTTTCGAAATGGTAAACCAGCCGATGACCAAGAAATCGGTCTCTCGCTTGCTGAACCAGTGTTACCGCGTTCTCGGCACCAAGCACACCTGTATCTTTGCGGATCAGTTGATGTACCTCGGTTTCCGTGAAGCCACCTACTCGGGCTCCTCCGTGGGCATCGAAGATATGGTGATTCCTGCCGAGAAGGTCGACATTCTGGCCAAAGCTGAAGACGAAGTGCGTGAAATCGAGGAGCAGTTTGCTTCTGGTCTGGTAACGCGTGGTGAGCGCTATAACAAGGTGGTCGACATCTGGTCGCGTACCAATGATGTGATCGCCAAGGCGATGATGGAAAACCTGAAAACCGAGAAAGTTATCAACGCCAAGGGTGAAGAGGAAGAGCAGGGCTCTTTCAACTCCATCTGGATGATGGCTGACTCTGGTGCCCGGGGTTCTGCGGCGCAGATCCGTCAGCTTGCTGGTATGCGTGGTTTGATGGCGAAGCCGGATGGCTCGATTATTGAAACGCCGATTACCTCGAACTTCCGCGAAGGTTTGAACGTACTCCAGTACTTTATCTCCACCCACGGCGCTCGTAAGGGTCTGGCCGATACCGCATTGAAAACGGCTAACTCCGGTTATCTGACCCGTCGTCTGGTTGACGTTGCTCAGGATCTGGTGATTACCGAAGTGGATTGCGGCACCGAGCAGGGTCTGTTGATGACGCCGCTGATTGAAGGTGGTGACATTGTTGAGCCGCTGCGCGAGCGTGTATTGGGTCGCGTGGTTGCATTGGATGTGGTTAAGCCTGGCACCGATGACGTGCTGGTGCCGGCTGGCACCTTGCTGGACGAAATCTGGGTAGACAAGCTCGAAGGTATGGGCGTTGACGAAATCCGTGTGCGTTCACCAATCACTTGTGAAACCCGTTGGGGCGTTTGCTCTACCTGCTATGGTCGTGACCTTGCCCGCGGGCATCAGGTCAATATCGGTGAGGCCGTCGGTGTTATCGCCGCGCAGTCTATCGGTGAGCCGGGTACCCAGCTGACCATGCGTACCTTCCACATTGGTGGTGCGGCTAGTCGGGCGTCTGCGGTGTCCAGCATCCAGATCAAACATGGCGGTAAGGTTCGTCTGCACAACATCAAGTTTGTAACCCACAAGAGTGGCCTGGTGGTGGTATCCCGCTCCAGCGAACTGGCGGTGGCGGATGAGCTTGGCCGTGAGCGTGAGCGTTACAAGGTTCCCTACGGTGCCTTGATTACCGTCAACGAAGGCGATCTGGTTAACGGTGGTCAGATTGTGGCTACCTGGGATCCGCACACTCACCCGATTATTGCGGAAGTTGGCGGTATCGTTCAGCTCGGCGATATGGAAGAAGGTTTGACGGTTAACTATCAGACCGACGAACTGACCGGCCTGACCAATATCGTTGTGATTGATCCGAAGGATCGCCCGCAGGCAGCCAAGGAAATGCGGCCAGTGGTGCGTTTGATGGATGCCAAGGGTAAGCCGGTTCCGCAAACCAATAATGACGCCCCGGCGCAGTATTTCTTGCCGGCGGGTTCTATTACGGCAATGAGCGCCGGCGCCACCATTAATGTTGGTGATGTCGTGGCTCGTATTCCGCAGGAATCGTCCAAGACCCGAGATATTACCGGTGGTCTGCCGCGGGTTGCGGATCTGTTCGAAGCCCGTCAGCCCAAAGAAGCGGCGATTCTGGCAGAGCGCAGCGGTGCTATTTCCTTCGGCAAAGAGACCAAAGGCAAGGTTCGGCTGGTTATCACCCCGGATGATGGCGGCGAAGCTTACGAAGAGCTGATTCACAAGTGGCGTCAGCTGAATATCTTCGAAGGCGAGCATGTTGAGAAGGGTGAGGTGGTGTCTGATGGCCCGCTCAATCCCCACGACATCCTTCGCCTGCTTGGCGAGGCTGAATTGGCGCGCTACATCGTCAATGAAGTGCAGGAGGTTTATCGCCTGCAGGGCGTGAAGATCAACGATAAGCATATCGAAACGATTATTCGTCAGATGCTGCGTAAGGTTGAAATCACCGAGGTCGGCGAATCCAGCTTTATCAAGGGGGAGCAGGTTGAATACTCCCGTTTGATGGAAGAAATCGACCGCCTGAAGGCTGAGGACAAGTTGTTGCCACGGGGATCCCGGATGTTGCTGGGTATTACCAAGGCCTCGCTTGCCACTGAATCGTTTATCTCTGCGGCCTCCTTCCAGGAGACCACCCGGGTACTGACCGAAGCGGCGGTGACCGGCAAGGAAGATGATCTGCGTGGCCTGAAGGAAAACGTGGTCGTTGGCCGTTTGATCCCGGCTGGTACGGGCTATGCCTACCACCAGGAGCGCCGTCGCAAGCGCGAAATGGCGCGGGCGCCGGAGCAGCCGACCATGGATGAGGTGGAAGCTCGCCTCGCCGAGGAACTGAGTAATTCGGAAGAAGACTGATCGTCGGATGGCTTGGCACCTTGACTCGGTGCCAAGCCGCTCCTACAATCGCCGACCCTTGATATAGCGTCGCCCGGATTGTGGCGATCCTATCATTACCAATTTCGCATGCTGGAGTGTCAGGTTCATGGCAACCGTAAATCAGCTGGTGCGCAAGCCGCGCCAGAGCAAGGTAGAAAAGAGTGACTCCGTGGCCCTGCAGGGCTGCCCGCAACGTCGCGGTGTCTGCACCCGGGTGTATACCACTACCCCGAAGAAGCCGAACTCGGCCCTGCGTAAGGTTTGCCGTGTGCGCCTGACCAACGGTTATGAAGTCAGCTCCTACATCGGTGGTGAAGGCCACAACCTGCAGGAGCACAGTGTTGTGCTGATTCGCGGTGGCCGAGTGAAGGATCTGCCGGGTGTGCGTTACCACACCGTCCGCGGCACCCTGGACGCCGCCGGTGTTAACGGTCGTCAGCAGCGCCGCTCCAAGTACGGTGCCAAGCGTCCGAAGAAATAAAGCTGTTGCCGGCTTGCCGGTGGCAACACAGCAGTAACAGACGCCCGGTAGCCTGAAAAGGCTCCCGGGCGCTGACACTTCAAACTACCGCAGGTTTATCCTGTGGCGGGATGAGTAAGGCCGGGCAGATGACTGTCCCGGATAACCCTGAAGCGATCCCCCAAAGCGGGGATATATGGAGCATCCAACATGCCAAGACGTCGCGTCGCTGCGAAGCGTGAAATCCTGCCTGATCCGAAGTTCAACAGTCAGTTGTTGGCCAAGTTCATCAACCACGTTATGGAGTCCGGTAAAAAGTCCGTGGCTGAGCGTATCGTGTATGGTGCCTTGGAAACGGTTCAGGAACGTAAAAAAGCTGATCCTCTGGAAATGTTTGAAAAGGCACTTGATGCCATTCGTCCGGTTGTCGAAGTGAAATCCCGTCGTGTCGGTGGTGCCACCTATCAGGTGCCGGTTGAGGTTCGTCCCAGCCGTCGTACCGCGCTGGCCATGCGCTGGCTGGTAGATTACGCCTCCAAGCGTGGCGAGAAGAGCATGGCTGCCCGTTTGGCCGGCGAGATTATGGACGCTGCTGAAGGCAAAGGCGCTGCAATCAAGAAGCGTGAAGATGTGCACCGCATGGCGGAAGCGAACAAAGCGTTCTCGCACTACCGTTTCTGATAATTCGCCGACATTACGAGGACATTTATCGTGGCTAGAAAGACTCCCCTGTCGCGTTACCGCAATATCGGTATCAGCGCACATATTGACGCCGGCAAAACCACCACTACCGAGCGCGTCCTGTTCTATACCGGTGTGTCGCACAAGATTGGTGAAGTGCATGACGGCGCCGCAACCATGGACTGGATGGCGCAGGAGCAGGAGCGTGGTATTACCATCACCTCTGCGGCGACCACCTGTTTCTGGTCGGGCATGGACAAAAGCTTTCAGGAGCACCGTATCAATATCATTGATACCCCGGGGCACGTTGACTTCACTATTGAAGTAGAGCGTTCCATGCGGGTGTTGGATGGTGCGGTGATGGTGTATTGCGCCGTAGGTGGCGTACAGCCCCAGTCCGAAACCGTATGGCGCCAAGCCAACAAATACCGCGTGCCGCGTCTTGCGTTCGTTAACAAAATGGACCGTACCGGCGCTAATTTCCTGCGCGTGGTTGAGCAGATGCATTCTCGCCTGCAAGCGAATGTTGTTGCCATGCAGCTGCCGATTGGTCAGGAAGATGAATTTAAAGGCGTTGTTGACCTGGTCAACATGAAGGCTATCTGGTGGAACGAAGATGACAAAGGCGTCACTTTCGAACTGAAAGATCCGCCTGCCGAAATGATCGATCAGTGCAAGGAATGGCGCGAAAAATTGGTTGAGGCTGCTGCTGAAGCCAACGAAGAGCTGATGGAAAAATATCTCGGTGGTGATGAGTTGAGCATCGACGAGATCTATGCAGCCATTCGCACCCGAGTCTTGGCGAGCGAAATTGTCCCTGTATTCTGTGGTTCTGCTTTCAAGAACAAAGGCGTGCAGGCGATGCTGGATGCGGTTGTCCGCTATCTGCCAGCCCCGGATGACGTTGAAGCTATACGTGGTGAGCTGCTGAATGGCGAGCCGGCGGAGCGTAAATCCTCTGATGATGAACCGTTTGCAGCGTTGGCATTTAAAATTGCTACGGATCCATTCGTTGGTTCTTTGACGTTTATCCGGGTCTACTCCGGTGTACTTAAGTCTGGTGATTCCATTCTTAATGCCACCAAGGACCGTAAAGAGCGCGTTGGTCGTTTGCTGCAGATGCACGCAAACAATCGCGAAGAGATTAAAGAAGTATTGGCGGGTGATATCGCTGCCTGTGTGGGCATGAAGGACGTTACCACCGGTGAAACCCTGTGCGCACTGGATAAGCCGATTATCCTTGAGCGTATGGAATTCCCGGAGCCGGTAATTTCTGTTGCGGTTGAGCCGAAGTCCAAGGCTGATCAGGAAAAAATGGGCTTGGCGCTGGGTCGTCTGGCACAGGAAGATCCTTCTTTCCGTGTGCGCACCGATGAAGAGTCCGGGCAGACTATTATTTCCGGTATGGGCGAGTTGCACCTGGATATCATCGTTGACCGTATGAAACGCGAATTCAACGTTGAAGCCAATATTGGCGCTCCTCAGGTGGCCTACCGCGAAACGATTCGCAAGAGTGTTGAGCAGGAAGGCAAGTTTGTCCGTCAGTCTGGTGGTCGCGGCCAGTATGGTCACGTCTGGTTGCGCATTGAGCCGCAAGAGCCAGGTACTGGTATTGATTTCGCCGAAGAAGTTGTCGGTGGTGCGGTGCCGAAAGAATACTTCAGCGCTGTAGAGAAAGGCGTGCGTGAGCAGCTGCAAAATGGTTGTATCGCTGGCTTCCCGATGGTGGATGTCAAGGTCACCCTGTACGACGGTTCTTACCACGAAGTTGACTCCAACGAAAACGCCTTCCGTATGGCGGGTTCGATGGGTGTTAAAGAGGGCGCGCGTAAAGCAAGCCCGGTTATCCTTGAGCCGATGATGAAGGTCGAGGTGGAAACGCCGGAAGACTACATGGGCGATATCATGGGTGACATGAACCGTCGTCGTGGCATGGTTCAGGGCATGGAAGACATGATGGGGGGCTCCAAAGCAATTCGCGCGGAAGTGCCGCTGTCTGAAATGTTTGGTTATGCCACCAGCCTGCGTTCCATGTCTCAGGGTCGTGCGACCTTCTCCATGGAGTTCTTGAAGTACAACGAGGCGCCGAACAACGTCGCTGAGCAAATCATTAAAAAGAACGGCTGATTCGTCAGCCGTCTCAACTGAATATAGAAGAGGTAATAAATCGTGGCAAAAGGAAAATTCGAGCGTAATAAACCGCATGTAAACGTTGGCACCATTGGTCACGTTGACCACGGTAAGACCACGCTGACAGCGGCGCTGACCAAAGTATGC
>PGZG01000290.1 GCA_002840115.1 Gammaproteobacteria bacterium HGW-Gammaproteobacteria-14
TCGCATCCTCAAGCACTGACCAGTTGTCTTCCAGTTGCAACATGCGGCCATCGGTGGCATCCATCACTCGACGGAAATCACCCACCAGAGCCATCACCACAATTAGCAGGCGCGACGGCAGCCAGAACATGGCTGCATCAACGATACGAGCAAACTCCGAGCCAGACTCCTCACTACGTGCTAACCAACGGTTCAACAGGTATAGCAACGCAGCCCAATAACCCAATGCCATCAGAAAAAACACCGTGGCAAATAACAAACCACTATCTCGATGGACAATGCGTATCAACAACTCCGCAAAATAACCCGGATCGCCAGGCCGCCCCTCAGCCTCAAAATGCCGGGTCGCCAGCTCACCCAAGGCATCCGGGTCATTCATCCGGCCACGCACTAACATATCATCAAGGTGGCGAAATTCACTTTCCGGACCCAGCAACCACAGCAACAACAACGCACCAGCAATCCAACCCACCAGCCCCCAGAGCCAGCCATGCAACACACACAACAACCACCCCACCACAATGGCAGGCAACGCAACTCGCAGGCCCCACAGCGCCACGCCGGGCAAGCCAGAGGGCAGCCAGTTAGCCAGCAGCGCCTGAGCCCGGCCAACCCGATCGCTCTCACGCAAGGCCGCAGGCCAGCTAAACTCAAACCGACGCAGGCCCAGTACCACCAATAACACCAGAAGTTTCATGTGTTGTTACCTCCGCCACCGAGGCTATTACCCCGCGCTTCATTCTCCCCAGACTGCGGCCGAACGCGATCCCAGTCAAATAGGGGACCCGGATCCGTTTTGCGTCCGGGCGCAATCTCATCATGCCCCGCCAACGATGCCTGGGGAATCCCGTAATCCTGTTGCAAGCGCCGAATTAATGCCTGCAACGACTGATACTGGCGTTCAGTGTAGGGCTCGTCATCCGTTCCCTCCAGTTCAACACCAATGGAAAAATCATTGCAATTATCTCGCCCTTGCCAACAGGACTGACCCGCATGCCAGGCGCGGCGATCACAGCCGACATACTGCACCAGCTCGCCTGCTCGACGTATCAGAAAGTGGGATGACACCTGCAAATGAGCGATGCTGGCAAAATAATCGTCTGCTTTTGGGTCAAGACAATTACAGAACAGCTCATCGATGTGGGGGCCACCGAAAGAACCGGGAGGCAAGCTAATGCTATGCACCACAATAAGATCCACGGCCACACCGGCCGGGCGCTCATTATGATTCGGCGAAGGGCAATGGCGGGCCTCATTGACCCAGTGGTTTGTCAGAGTAAACAAGTAGCAATCCGGTGTTTCAACACGGGATCAGTATCGACAGTTTTGTCGTGTAGTGGAAGTCATCGCTCGCAGGAAATTACTTTACCCCGAATCTTTCAGGGTCCAATGC
>PGZG01000055.1 GCA_002840115.1 Gammaproteobacteria bacterium HGW-Gammaproteobacteria-14
CAATATTGAGGTGGCCTATGCATTACCTGACCGGCAGAAGCTCATTGCTTTGCGGGTGGCTCCGGGCACGTCAATGTATGAAGCAGTGCAGCAGTCTGGTATTGCCGGATTTTTCCCGGAGCTGGATATTGACCGCGTTGCCATGGGTATTTTTGGCAAAGTGGAAGCAACTCCCAAGGCGCGACTGCTGCGGGACGGAGAGCGGGTTGAAATCTACCGGCCGTTACTGATTGATCCGAAGGACAACCGCAAGGCTCGGGCCAAGCAGGCCAAGGAGCGCCGTGCCGGGAGCTGAGTTATTCGCTGGAGCGACGTTGTTGATCAGCGCGGGTGGCTAGCTCTCTATCGTCTGGTGCGGTCACTTTGGTCAAAAAGTCAGCGATGACTTCGCCTTCATGGTGGCTATAGCTGCCATCGTTGAAATGCACCACAATCTGCTGTTCCAGCTTTTCGCCTTTGCCGGGCTGCAGAGTCATCAGGTAAAACCAGGTGTCACTGGTGAAAGGGTCGATCAGTGTGGGCATGCCGAGAACATACCGCACTTGCTCCGGCGACATACCCGGACTCAGCTGCCCCAGCATTTCCTCGGTAACAAAATTACCTTGAGGAATATCAATACGATAAACCCCGGGGAAGCGCAGTGTGCTGCAGCCTACGGTGGTTGCCAGAATCAGAATAAGCAGGGTGGTGCGCATGTTGGTTTCCACTTCATGGGCGGTTGGGGCGATAATACAGACCCCGGCTAGGGTAGCAAGTTCATCCGTCGGCGGATTGGCGGCTTGAAACCGAACATATTACTGGAGTGGCATCGTGGAAGATCAGGAACTGCGCAAAGCTGGCCTTAAGGTGACCTTGCCGAGGGTGAAAATCCTGCAGCAGCTTGAGGATGCCGCAGAGCGTCATATGAGCGCTGAGGATATCTATAAGGCGTTACTGGATGCCGGTGCGGATGTTGGCTTGGCAACGGTCTATCGGGTGCTTACTCAGTTTGAGCAGGCCGGTATTGTTATTCGCCACAACTTTGAGGGCGGCTCGGCGGTGTTTGAGCTGGCTAATGAGGGGCATCACGACCATATGGTTCGGGTTGATACCAATGAGGTGATTGAGTTCGTCGACCCTGAAATCGAACGGCGCCAGAGAGCCATTGCAGAGCAGCATGGCTTTGAGCTGGTAGATCACAAGCTGGTGCTGTACGTCCGCGCTAAAAAAAGCTGAACCCATGCAGGCTGAGGCCCCTTCATGGAGGCGCCTTGGGCTTGCATGGAGAGACTTCGCCAGTAAAGAGCTTAGCTGGCAGTGCGTTGGCTTTTTTCCAGCATTTCCCGTGCGTGGGCTAACGTGGGGGCCGTGATTTCAACACCGCCGAGCATTCGCGCCACTTCCTGAATCCTTTGTTCGACGTCCAAAGCTACGATGCGGGTATGGGTGCTGTCTTTTTTCTGTTGTTTTTGTACCTGCCAGTGCTGATGACCAAGACTGGCCACCTGTGGCTGGTGGGTGATGCAAAGCACCTGAGCATGCTGCCCGAGTTCCCGCAGTAAGCGACCGACTATTTCGGCGATGCCGCCACCGACACCTACGTCGACCTCATCAAATACCAGGCAGGGCACGGTCAGTGTTTGGGCGCAGATCACCTGAATCGCGAGACTGACTCGGGACAACTCACCGCCAGAGGCCACTTTGGCCATTGGCCGCAAGGGTTGCCCTGGGTTGGCGGTGAACAGAAATTCGACCTCTTCAAGGCCGTCGGCGCCCGGTTCGCAAGGGGTTAGCGCAACTTCCAGGCGAGCGCCTTTCATGCCCAGTGCCTTGAGGTGGTTCAGCACGCCATTGGCCAGTGCGCCTGCATGGCTGCGCCGTTGTTCGGAGAGTTGTCGAGCGCCTTCCATAAACTGTTCGTGGGCCTCTCGTTCTGCTTTTTCCAGGGCGATCAGGTGTGCATCGTGGTTATCCAGCTTGCCTGCTTCTTCCTGAAGCTGCTGATGGTGAGCGAACAGATCTTCGGCGCGTACGCGGTGTTTGCGTGCCAGTGAATAGGCTTGGCCGAGGCGCTCTTCCACCTGGGCCAGGCGTTGTGGATCAAGGTCCAGTCGGTCGAGGTAGTGGCGCAGGTCATCCGCCGCCGCTTCCACCTGCAGTCGAGCGGATTCAATGGTGTTAAAGACATTGCTCAGGGTGTCATCCCCGGCGGTGGCGTCACCAAGCCAGCCCAGAGTGCGACCGAGCAGATCATTGATGGTGTTTTCGTCCTGCTCGTAGAGTAATTCCAGTGATTGCTGGCACAGGCGGATCAAGGTGTCCGCATTGCCTAACCGGTTTTGTTCCGACTCAAGCTCCGCCAGTTCCTGCTCTCCGAGCTGGAAGGCGTCCAGCTCTTCCAGTTGAAATCGCAGTAGTTCCTGCCGCTCGCCGAGTTCGCGGGCATTCGCCAAGGCCTGTTCGCGGCTGCGTCGGGCGTCACGCCAGTCACGCCAGTGGCCGCGTAGTGCCCGTAGCTGAGGCTCGGCTCCGGCAAAGCTGTCCAGCAGTGCCCGCTGGGCTTCTTTTTTCAGTAGCGACTGGTGTTCATGCTGGGAGTGGATGCTGATTAACAGCTCGCCAAGCTCGCGTACTTCTGTGACGGGGACGGGGGAGCCATTCACATAGGCCCGTGAGCGGCCATCTTCTCGCACCGTGCGTCGCAGAATACATTCGTTGTCATGGTCGAGCTCGCGGGCCTCCAGCCAGCGCCGGGCTGCGGGTGAGTCGGCAATATCAAATGTCGCTTCAACCTCGGCCCGTTCGCAGCCCGCCCGGACCACGCTGCTGTCGGCGCGTTCTCCCAGAGCGAGGCCAAGCGCGTCAATAATGATCGATTTTCCCGCGCCGGTTTCGCCGCTGATGGTGGTCAGGCCGTGGCCGGGTTCCAGCTCCAGCGACTCGACGGTGGCAAAATGACGAACGCCGAGATGGGTAAGCATATGCTGTCCATAAAGTCAGTAGTGGGTAGATCATAAGCAAATTTCTTGTTCTTGGTAAGAGGGGGATATCTGGCCGTGGCACTTCCGTTAAACAGGCTTCTATAATGAAGGCCCCTGTCACTGTTGTGTCGAAACATTGCGTCGAAATCCATGGCTGGTCTGGAACTGAGCGAACGTAAGCAGCGGTTGTTGATGGCACTGGTCGAGCGACATATTCGTGACGGCCAGCCAGTGGGCTCAAAAACTCTGGCGGAAGGTGCCGCCCTGAACGCCAGCCCGGCGACTATCCGCAATATTATGGCGGAGCTTGAGGATTTGGGTGTGCTGGCCAGTCCGCATACTTCCGCTGGGCGCATACCCACGGAAATGGGTTATCGGCTTTATGTGGACTCCCTGTTGCGCAGTGCGCCGATGCTGGACGCGAATGCCCGTGGTCTTAAGCGGGAGCTGGAGCAGTTGATTGATCCGGATCAATCCGCCAAGGAATTGGTGGCCCAAGCATCGCGTGCGCTGGCGGAGCTGACCCGCATGGCGGGTGTGGTGGTGGTGCCGAAACGGGATGTTACTCGCTTGCGTATGGTGGAATTTCTACCGTTATCGGGACAGCGAGTATTGGTAATTCTGGTTATCAATCGCGCTGAGGTGCAGAACCGGGTTATTCATACGGATCGGGAGTATGGTGAAACCGAGCTACGACAGGCCGCTAACTATATCAACCGCACCTATGCGGGCTGTGATCTGGATGACATCTGTGATGGTTTGTTAAAAACCATGGCTACAGACAAGCGACAGATGGACTTGCTGATGCAAACCGCCATGGATGTGGCAGCCAAAGCCCTGCGCCAGAATAGTGCGCCGAATGCGGATGATTATGTTTTGTCCGGCGAGGCTAACCTGCTGGGCTCTGCGGGGGCGGAGGATCTGGGTAAGCTTCGCGACCTGTTCGAAGCCTTCAATAGCAAGCGCGATATCCTGCATTTGCTGGAGCGTAGCGTGCGCGCCGACGGGGTGCAGATTTTTATCGGCCGGGAGGCGGGCTATCAGGCTTTTGACGAGTACTCGCTGGTATCCGCGCCTTATCAGGCGGAGGGGCATACGGTGGGGGTGCTGGCGGTGGTGGGCCCCACTCGGATGGACTATGAGCGGGTGATTCCGACCGTGGATATTACCGCCCGCATCCTTTCTGCGGCGTTGCGCAGCTAAAAACCCGGTTTTTTTCCCTTTTCTTACCGCTGATTGCCTCCGTGGCCTTGAATCCTGAAGCCCTGTTCCCATATCGTTGCCGACCTTCCAGAACGGCGGGTCGCCCGCGGTATGTCATCCGGAGAAAAGCATGAGCGAACAGGAAAAAGATCCCTCCGCTGTCGAGCAGGAGCCGTCGCCGGAGCTTGTTGAGAGTAGCTCGGAGTCCGTCGAAGAGGTCTCCGCAGATCCTCTGGCGGAGCTGGAGGTCGTGAAAGAGGCGCTGGCCGCCACCAGTAAATCTCTGGCTGAGGCAGATATGCGCGCCCAGGCAGAAATCCAGAATATGCGCCGCCGTATGGAGCGTGAGGTGGGTAATGCGCACAAGTTTGCGCTGGAGAAGTTCTCTGCTGACCTGCTATGCGTTGCCGATAACCTTGAGCGTGGTTTGGCAGCGCTGCCCACGGAAGATGAGCATTTGCGCAGTGCCCGTGAGGGCGTTGAGCTGACGCTGAAAGCCTTGCTGGATGCCTTTGCCCGCCATGGTATCGAGTCGGTTGATCCTGCCGGCGCCAGTTTTGATCCCCAGCTTCACGAGGCCATGGCCATGGTGCCGATGCCCGGTGCGGAGGCCAATAGCGTCATTGAAGTGCTGGAGAAGGGTTATTCCCTGAATGGACGCCTGATTCGTCCGGCCCGGGTTGTGGTAGCAAAGAATCCCTGACTCCCCCCCTTGAAAGATGTATCAGCGTCGCCATATATGCGCTGAGACTAAATTAGGTGCTGAGAGCAAATCAGCTTCCCCGGTTGCCGACAGGGACCGGGGGCAGACGTGAAAGGAGAAATGTAATGGGTAAGATCATCGGTATTGACTTGGGCACCACCAATTCCTGCGTGGCAGTGATGGAAGGCGACAAGGTCAAGGTTCTGGAAAACAGTGAAGGTGCTCGCACCACGCCGTCCATTGTCGCCTATGCGGACGATAAAGAGGTGCTGGTGGGTCAGTCCGCCAAGCGTCAGGCCGTTACTAACCCGACGAACACCCTGTTTGCCGTGAAGCGTCTTATTGGCCGTCGCTTCACAGACGATGTCGTGCAAAAAGACATCGAGATGGTGCCTTACAAAATTGTCAAGGCAGATAACGGTGATGCCTGGGTGCAGGCCCGTGACGAAAAGCTCGCGCCGCCGCAAATTTCTGCGCAGGTGCTGAAGAAAATGAAAAAGACTGCTGAGGACTATCTTGGCGAGAAAGTGACTGAGGCGGTGATTACCGTGCCGGCCTACTTTAATGATGCACAGCGTCAGGCTACCAAAGATGCTGGCCGTATTGCCGGGCTGGAGGTCAAGCGGATTATCAATGAGCCCACCGCTGCGGCGCTGGCTTATGGCATGGATAAAACGGACGGTAAAGATCGGAAAATTGCCGTTTATGACCTTGGTGGCGGTACCTTCGATGTTTCGATTATCGAAATTGCCGATGTCGATGGTGAAAAACAATTTGAAGTGCTGTCCACCAACGGTGACACCTTCCTCGGCGGTGAAGATTTCGATCTGTTGCTGATCAACTTCCTGGCGGACCAATTCAAGAAAGATACCGGCATTACCTTGTCCGGCGATGCCTTGGCTATGCAGCGCCTCAAGGAAGCTGCCGAGAAGGCAAAAATTGAGCTGTCGTCCAGCGAGCAGACTGAAGTCAATCTGCCCTATATCACTGCAGACCAGACTGGCCCGAAGCATTTGGTGGTGAAATTGACCCGCGCCAAACTTGAGTCGTTGGTAGAGGCGCTGGTTAACAAATCTCTGGAGCCCTGCAAAATTGCGCTGACGGACGCAGGTTTGAAAACCTCGGGAATCACCGATGTGATTCTGGTGGGTGGTCAGACCCGTATGCCGCTGGTGCAAAAGAAAGTGGCCGAGTTTTTTGGCAAAGAGCCGCGCAAAGACGTAAACCCGGATGAAGCTGTCGCCATTGGCGCTGCATTGCAGGGTGCGATTATGTCAGGCGATGTCAAAGACGTACTGCTGCTGGACGTTACGCCTTTGACTCTGGGTATTGAAACCATGGGCGGTGTGATGACGCCGATCATCGACAAGAACACCACGATTCCGACCAAGGCATCGCAGGTATTCTCCACGGCGGCGGATAATCAGACAGCCGTAACCGTGCATGTGTTGCAGGGTGAGCGTAAGCAGGCTAGCCAGAATAAATCTCTGGGCCAGTTTAATTTGGAAGATCTCCCGGCCGCACCACGGGGTATGCCGCAGATCGAAGTCACTTTTGATATTGATGCTAACGGTATTCTTCATGTTAGCGCCAAGGATAAGGCGACAGGTAAGGAGCAGACCATTCAGGTGAAGGCGAACTCCGGTCTGTCCGATGAAGAAGTCGACAAGATGGTTCGCGATGCCGAGGCGCATGCCGAAGAAGATCGTAAGTTCGAGCAGTTGGTGCAGGCCCGCAACCAGGGCGACCATTTGCTGCACGCCACCCGTAAAACGTTGGAGGAAGCTGGCGACAAGGCAACCGAAGACGAAAAAGGTGCCATTAACAGTGCGCTCGAAGGGCTTGAAGCCGCACTGAAAGGCAATGACCCGGAAGACATCGAGGCTAAAACCAAGGTAGTTGCTGAAGCATCTGCCAGTCTGGCGCAGCGTCTCTATGCGGAGGCTGCGCAGCAGGACCAAGGTGCTGCTGCAGACAGTGGCCCTGCATCAGATGATGTGGTTGATGCCGAGTTTGAAGAAGTCAACGACGACAAAAAATAAGGGCGGCGCCATTGCCTTTTGACGAGTGACGCCGGGTTATCCCGGCGTCATGCCGTATAAAGCTCACAGGAAATAACTGACACCATGGCAAAGCGCGATTATTACGAAATTCTCGGTCTCGGTCGGGATGCCGGTGCGGATGAAATCAAAAAAGCCTATCGCCGTTTGGCGATGAAGCATCACCCGGACCGCAACGCAGACAACCCGGAATCCGAGGAAAAGTTCAAGGAGGCGAAAGAAGCCTACGAGGTGCTGTCCGACGGAGATAAGCGTGCCGCCTATGACCGTTTTGGGCATGCGGGCGTGGATGGTCAGGCCGCTGGAGGCGGCGCCCATGGCGCGGGTGGTTTTGGCGATATTTTCGGCGATATTTTCGGTGATATTTTCGGCGGCAATGGCGGTGCTCGCCGTCGCGGCCCTTCCCGTGGAGCGGATCTTCGCTACACGTTGGAAATTGATCTGGAGCGTGCGGTTAAAGGCAGCAATGAGAAAATCCGGGTGCCCACCTGGATTCACTGCGATAGCTGTGAGGGCAGCGGCGCTGCGGATGGCGAAAAGCCAGTCACTTGTCCCACCTGTGGTGGTGCCGGTCAGGTGCGTATGCAGCAGGGCTTTTTTACCGTGCAGCAGGCGTGCCCAACCTGTCGTGGCAGCGGCACGATTATCAAGAACCCTTGCAAGAAGTGTGGTGGTCAGGGGCGCGTCCAGAAAACCAAAACCCTGTCCGTTAACATTCCGGCGGGCGTCGACACCGGTGATCGTATCCGTTTGGCGGGCGAAGGTGAGGCCGGCCCTCAGGGCATGCCGCCGGGTGACCTTTATGTGCAGATTTCAGTGCTGGAGCACGAAATCTTCCAACGTGACGGCAATGACCTGTACTGCGAATTGCCGGTGTCATTTATCGATGCGGCGTTGGGCGGTGAGCTGGAAGTCCCCACCATTGATGGCAAGGTGAAACTCAAGGTGCCGCCAGAAACCCAGACCGGCAAGCTGTTCCGATTGCGGGGCAAAGGTGTGACGTCGGTGCGCGGCGGCCCTCCGGGGGATCTGATGTGCCGGATCGTTTTGGAGACGCCGGTGGGTTTGAGTAATGAGCAGAAAGAGTTGTTGCGCAAGTTTCAGCAGTCTCTGGATGACGGAGGCACCCGGCATAACCCTCGCAGCACTAGCTGGTTTGAGGGGGTAAGACGTTTTTTTGACGGGCTTTGAGACATTTGCCGGATTGTTGAGATCAGTGACACTGCTATAGTCCCCCTTAGTGAGCTGCCGGCCACGAGCCGGCGGCCAACGACTAACAACAACAAAAACAGGTTTTGGGGATGAGACGGATACTCGTCGCTGTGCTGCTGGCCAGCGTTGCTTTGCCTTTCCATGTTATAGCTTCACCGGGGGATCAGGCCCGTGCCCGGGCGATGGCGTCTTTTGATCAGCGTGATGGTGCAAAAATCACCATTGACCGTCAGCTGATTGAGGCGGAGTGGGAGCGTGCGCCATTTGATCCGCTGCCATTTACCTTCACGTTCGACGAAATTCGTGAAAAATGGCCCCATCTTATGCGCGGCCTTGAGATAGCCTATCCGTCCCCGGAGTACCTTGCCGATCGCTACCAGCGTTTCCCGGAAATCATGCACGATCTGGGTTATTTCGATGCAGATTGGGAAATGCATAGCCTGCATGTTCTTGAGGTCTGGCAGGCTTTCTTTCGTGGGGATTTTCGCAAGGCGCGGGATTTGGGGATTCGCTATGGCGGCTTTGCCCAGGTGCCCGGAGTGTTTGCCCAGCTCATGCAGGCTTTGTATCTGACTCGCTCGGAGCAGGTGAAGCAGATGCTGCTACAGGACGCCATTGACCGTATTCAGGTTTATGCGCAGGCGGCGCCTTTCTTGCCCGGGGAGCCGGAATACCATGCGGATTATGTAACTTTCCGGCTTGGCTTTGCTTATGCAGTGGGCCGTCTGGCTGAGGATGTGCCGGTGCCGGTGATGCTCGCCAATGGCTATGCCCCCATGGTGATCAATGCTGCCGCAGAGGCGCTGGCGGTGCAGCCGGACCATGCCCTGATACTGGCCTTGAATGCAGCTTTCGACGCCAATGTGATTCGCCGCGTCGGCAAGGCTGCGGGCCGCCTTACCTTCGCCACTCAGCCGATTAATGCTGGAGAAATGTTTTCCCGAGCAGTGGAAAGCGCTGGAGATATGGCGATTATTCGTTACGAATACGCCAATAGCTTGCTCTATATGGAGCAGGCGAGAGAGACCGAGGAGGCGATTCGGCAGCTTCAGGCGGGTGTGGCGGCAAAGCCTTCTTTCAGCATGGAGGCGCTGGATGTGCTGTATGCGGGTAAGCGGCTGGCGGAGGTGCAGGCTCTTCAAGATAGCGGCATGAGTTTCCGTGCCTTCGATCGTGCCCGTCGTCGCCATATGGAGCGTAGCGGCGAAAACCTGTATTCGGTGCTGTTGCCGCCGTTCAAACCCTAAGGACGGTTTCGCCATTAAAGCACCACCCGGGTCTGGTTGCGCCACTACTCTTGGTTGAGGTGCTTCAGTGATGGGGGGTTTCTGGTCCGTTATAAATCACTCCGCCCTGTTCCTGATATAGAGTGAGTACTTGCTGTCCTTGCCGACGTAACAGTGGCCCGAGTACGGCAATTCCTCGTTTCTCCAGCTCCCGCCGCCAGGATGGGGTTTTCGGGCCTTCGTCAAAGCCGATTTTTTCCACATCCTGACGGGTGCTGGAAAATACCAGAGCCTGTACGCCGCTCCAGGCAATGGCGCCCAGACACATAGTGCAGGGCGCGCTGGAGCTCACCAGCACACAGGATTTGCCTGCGAGAGTGTGGTTGCCGATTACCTGCTGTGCCAGCGACAGTGCCTGCAGCTCGGCATGGGCTGCGGCGCACTGGTTGCTGACTACGGTATTAACGGCCATCGACAGGCGTCGCCCCGAGTCGAGGTCATACACGGCAGCGGCAAAGGGGCCGCCGCCTGCGCGGATGATATTGGTGCCTGCCAGTGCCAGCACTTCTTCCAGTCTGCCGCGATCATCGGTGGGGGCCGGGCGGCCCAGCCAGTCTTTAAGCCAGCCTGGCTGGAGCAAGTGAATGTCTGTACGACTTTCTGCGTGATGCATCTTTCTTCTCCGGCCGGGGTTATTCGGCGGCCTGCTACCCGATACACTATCGCACCTTTTCTTGCAGGTGACAGAGACAATGAAAGTCGGAATTCTCGGCGCCGCCGGGCGTATGGGGCGCACCCTGATTGAAGCCGTGCAGGCT
>PGZG01000291.1 GCA_002840115.1 Gammaproteobacteria bacterium HGW-Gammaproteobacteria-14
GCTTTGCCATTTCCCAGCTTAACTGCACTGTCGAGGGTTTGTACGATGAGTCAAACTCACGACAACGCTTTATAAGATCTATCGCCCGGATCGACTGATTGTTCTGAAACAGTACCTTAAGGTAGTTGTCCGCAAACTCCAGCCACTCCTCTCGACGCTCTAGAGCCACCAACAAACGCTCGTACTGTTCATTTAGCGGCAAAGACTCTTTTTGCTTCTCCAGTTTTGTTTTGTATAGGGCGATCAGTTTCTCATACCGCCCTTCACGTAACAGGACCCCCTGACGGCGCTCATCTTCTGGACGTCGGCCGCGACGGCGGCGCTGCGCACTCTCGCTCTGGGAGGCGGAAACGTACTCCAACGCTTTTTGGTGCCTACAGATCAGATAGCCCGTCAAATGGGCCGTCACCAACCACAACCAGCCAATGAGCAATGCCGCAACGGGCCAGGACAAAAAGCCGGGCAACAGGTCATAGGCAATGCTGACAAAAATAGCGCAGCCGGTATGCAGGAAAAACATCACCACCGCCATGGCTGGATATTCAAGCCCCACATTCACCAACGTGCCCAACAGTCGAGGAGGTGCAAATATGACCATCAACAGATTGCCGGTCAGGAAAAGTTGTATCAAGACAGCTGGAACAAGCAGCCAGATACCAAATGTCGCAGCACTGCCCTTTAACATTCCCATTTCAATGTAAGCATAGCCACTGGCCGCACCGGCCAGCGCAAACACCAGCCAAAGCTGCACGCCAAGAGACCAGGGCTCCGCCTTAAGGAGCCCTTGATAGCCAGGTGCTTTCATCATGCCTTCGGCGCTTTGCGCTAATACCAGCGCACCGTACCCTCCCAACAACACGCCCACCAGCGCGGCCATCCCAAGACCCGGCAAGCCACCGGGCAGTGCCGCCATCACCGCCGCCACCAGCCCCAACACAATGCCCGCATCCCGAGCCAGTGGGTACTCAATAAAATGCGAAAGAATGTCCCAGAAGGGATCCTGAGCAACTCGACGGCCCACCTGATCCAGCGGCTTATTGGACAAAAAAGAACGAGCCCGGCCGCCATCAGCGGAATCATCCGATGCCACACAGGCATCGCAAAACAGGATGCCTTCCTCAGCATCGAACCAAGTGGCCTGCTCACCGGGATGGTACTTGCAGGTCTGTTTCATTATTCTCTCCCCCGACTCCTGAGCGGTAGCGGTCTTATGCCGCACCTGCGTATTTATTCTTAAAGCAATCCGGTGCACTTCTCAATGGATAAGCTACGTTCGCCACTGATTTTGCCTCTGATTGCCGGTCTGTTGTATCCGCTCGCCTTCGCCCCGTTTGGCTGGTGGCCT
>PGZG01000056.1 GCA_002840115.1 Gammaproteobacteria bacterium HGW-Gammaproteobacteria-14
CTATATCGTTATCACAAGCATCACCAACACCATCGCCATCCAGATCGGCCTGATCTGCATTTGCATTGACAGGGCAGTTATCCACATCGTTAGCGACACCGTCGCCATCCACATCCATATCACAGGCATCACCAACACCATCACCATCCAGGTCCGCCTGATCAGGATTGAATACATTCGGGCAGTTATCGACCCCGTCATCAATACCGTCATCATCACTATCAAGCCCTGTGTAACAAGCATCTCCGATGCCCGTGCCATTGCTTGAGGCCTGATCCGGGTTAGACACCCAGGGGCAATTATCCAGCTCGTTTGGCACTCCATCACCGTCAATGTCCGGATCACAAACATCACCCACACCATCACCATCCAAATCCGCCTGATTCGCATTGGCGTGCATAGGGCAGTTATCAATAAAGTCCGCAATACCATCACCATCGCCATCCGCAAATGGAACCGGTTTTTCAGACGAGTTATTAGACGTTTCTTGAGGCACCGCCGGGTTCATATCGGCCCGGCAGCCCCACATCATTAAGGCACTAAATATCAGCACCACAAGCGCAAGTAATTTACCGGAACCGGCGTTTTCTAGCTGATCACAACCCGTCATGACCCACCTCCATGTTATCTGCTGATACGGAATTCAACCCGACGATTCATCGCCCTACCCGATACGGTAGCATTGTCCGCCACCGGCTCATGGGGCCCATACCCTTTAGCAGTCAGTTGTTCTTCGGCCACACCCTGGCTGATCAAATATTGCCGCACCGCATTCGCACGCTGTTGCGACAAATTCATGTTGTAGTCAACGCTACCCTGGGAGTCCGTGTGCCCGGCAATCTCAATACTCATATCGGTTTGAGACTGCAGCGACACAGCAATGTTATCCAGCGCATTTCTGGAAGAGGTGGTCAAACGGTCCGAGCCCAGTTCAAACGCCACATTACTCAGCGCAATGGTCTGTGATTCAATAATGCATCCTGTGGCATCTACCCGAGCACCCGGCAATGTTCCCGGACAAAGATCGCGACTGTCCGGCACGCCATCACCATCACTATCGGGGTCATCAATAGCGACCATCACCGGCACTTCTCTCGCCACCTCAGTGACACGCTCAACATATACAACCCGCTCAACCACCCGCGCACCTTGTAAGGGAATTTCGATACCCGCACTGATATGCCAGTCCGTTTGCTCGCTGGCATAGGTGTCATAGAGATAACGAACTTCAGCGCGCAGGCGAATACCATTACTAAACAGGCTTCGCGTGACCGCGCCCGCACCGGCGGCCAGGGTAAGATCAATACCATCTCGGCTATCTGGCTGGGCATCGTTATAGGTAGCGCCAACCATACCCATTAAGTATGGCGTCCAATGCGCAGGATCACGGCCTCGCAGAGACCAGGACAGCCCTGTGCTAATACCCAGTTGATAGAAATCCAGCATGGTATCGTCGCCGGTCTCCAAAATAGTGCCAAAACCATCGGTTTCCCAATACCATTTGGACGTTACCGAACGACCATAAGCACCACGTATGCCTCGGCCCTCGGAAGCGCCGCGATCATTATCGCTGTCAACGTAGAGGCCCATAATGCTGACGAACTGAGGGACCACATTATTACTCAACGGTGTGCTGCCCTCTTGATCAGCCTGTAACCATGGGGCGAAGCAAAGTGCTGCCACTGAAAACACTGCCATAGCATAGCGACGAAGTGGAAACTTGCTGGACGAAATAAACGCAACGCGGACTGGCTTTGTCATAATTGAACTCCCTTCAAGGCTAAAGCACGCAGCCTTTCCGAATTCCGAGAATGGTCATTTTTTCCCAAAAATATGGGACTAATGTACTTATACCCTCTTCTGATCTTAATTCTCAACATCCAAGAAAAACCACAAAAAATACTACTTTATTGCTACTCCATCCGCGCCGATATAAATCCGCATTTTAATAAGCCGAACTGAAATCATATTGAAATTATAAAGCGATCAAAAATACATCTCCCGCCCGCAAGCAACGCAGCGGACCACCTTAAAGTCATCAAACCAGAATGGATAAATACCGAAAAAAGAGAAAGCCTGCCTTCTTAGTATCGGGCCAAGGTATTAACCCTCCAAACTCTGCCCACAGCCTTATTCCGCCCTGTATGCGCTACCGAACAGACCGCATCAATAGCGACTGCTAGGGTCATGGCGCTGATCCATTTCCTTACAGGACAAACCAACAATGAAACTTTCAACAGCTCTACCGAAACCATCACTGATTCTGATGGCACTGATAGTGCCCCTTTTTCTTCTATCAGGTTGCGGTGGCGGCAGCGATAAAACCAGGCCCGAAGTGAGCGCTACATACCCCGCCGATAACGCAACAAGTATCCCTGTAAATCATAAGGTTACCGTTACATTCAGCCGAGAAATGAAGTCATCGACCATTGATAATGCCAGCTTTACGGTAACAGGCGCGGACGAACCAGCTCTGACCGGCACGGTAACCTTGAACACGGACAGCAACACGGCAACCTTTTCCTCCAGCAGCACGTTGACCCCAAACACGGAATACACTGCCAAGGTAACCAGTGGCGCAGAAAGCACTAATGGTAAATCGTTGGATAGTGAATACATCTGGAGTTTCACCAGCGGGGACAGCACAGACTCCACTGCACCCACGGTTCTTCTACAGCACCCTGCCGACACAGCAAAAAATGTTGTACTCAACACTCTCGTCAGTGCCACTTTCTCTGAAAGCATCGATGCGGCCAGCGTAAATAGCAGTATATTTACACTAGCACCGAGCTCGAATCTAACGGCAATGATTTCTGGAAAAGCAAGCCTAAACCCTGCCGGAACAACATTGACGTTTACTCCATCAAACAACCTTCAGGCCAGCACCAGTTACACCGCAACCATAACGACCGGGGTCATGGACAACGCCATTCCTGCCAACCCATTGGCAAGCCCTTCTGTGTGGAGCTTTCGTACCGGCAACAGCGTGTCAAATGGGCCGGGGCCGATCGCGCTGGGAACCGCTGCTAACTTCGTTATCCTTAGCAAAACGGGCATCACCAATGTACCCACCTCGGCAGTCACCGGACATATCGGTTCTAGTCCGATTACGTCTGCGGCAATTGATGTCACTTGCACAGAAATTACCGGCACAATTTATGGTGCCGATCAAGGCTACACAGGCAGTGGCGATACAAGCTGTTTTCTGGGCGGATCCGCTGCCAATACACTCGTTGCCATTGCGGTGCTTGATATGGGAGCTGCCTATGAAGATGCAGCAGCCCGTACAACACCAGATTTTACCGAGCTACATGGTGGCGACCTTAGCGGAAAAACTCTAACACCTGGACTCTACAAGTGGGGCACCGGTGTTCTTATCTCTACCGATATGACCTTCAGCGGCAGCTCAGGCGATGTCTGGATCCTGCAGATCGCAGGCGACCTGACTGTTGAAAGCCTGGCCAGAGTTACCTTATCCGGTGGCGCCAAAGCGAAAAATATTTTCTGGCAAATTGGCGGGTCCTCTGGCGCAATCATCAATACGGATGCGCATGTTGCTGGCGTCTTGCTCACCCAGAAAGCCATTACTCTGGCAACAGGAGCATCTATTACCGGCCGACTGCTGTCACAAACTGAAACCACCTTACAGCAAAATGTTGTAACACAGCCTGTCCAGTAAATTTTCAACAATACCCCCATATAAAGTCATAATAAAAAAACCCGCAAAGCGGGTTTTTTTATTAACACTCCCTGAGTCGTCATCAGTATCGAAATGAACAACTCGACTTACTATATACATTTTTGCAATATGGCTATTCCGACACTCGAATTACTACCTTCCCTCGACACCGACCACTACGGTTACGCTGATAAGCTGCCTCACTATCCAGCAAATCAAACTCGCTATCAATAATCGGCTTAAGCTTGCCGCCATCTACCATGACAGTTAACGCATCCAGATCCTTGCGCCAGGACTCAACCACCACCGTGGTAGCATTCTTACCAATCAACTGATACAGCGGTGTACCCAGCATAGAGCGCGCATCACCTCCGGTGGAGACAAACCAGCCATTTTCGGCAAGCAACGCAGCGCAACTGCGTGGGGATTCATAGGAGGTAACATCAAACACCAGATCAAATAGCCCGGCAGTCTTTCGGTACTCACCCTGAGTGTAGTCAATCACCTCATCGGCACCGAGCCCAAGAACAAAGTCGGCATTTTTACCGCTGCACACGCCAGTAACGTGAGCGCCTAACACCTTGGCAATCTGAACCGCGAAAGTACCAACGCCCCCTGAAGCACCAATAATAAGAACCCTGCTACCAGCCTGCACCTTACCTTTACGCAACCCCTGCAATGCAGTTTGCGCTGCTAACGGCATCGACGCTGCTTCCTCAAAAGTCAGAGAAGCCGGTTTTTTCGCAATGCGCTTTTGGCTAATCAAGGTCTGTTCTGCCAGAGATGCCGTACGCAATCGCATATCCATGCCGTACACCGCATCGCCCACCGAAAAATCCGTGACCTGACTACCCACGGCAAGCACCGTACCGGCCAGATCATCGCCAAACAATGGCGGCAGCTTTTTCACCAATACTGGTGATGCCAGCATGGCAATGTGGTAGTTAAGCTTCCAATCCTTCGGGTTTACCGATGCCGCATGGACTTTCACCAACACATCATTCGGTCCGGGATTGCCAAGCTCCGGTACATTATGAACCGTCAAGCGAGGGCTAAAGCCCCAGCCGGTTGTGACAATAGCTTTCATAGATATATTCCCTGGTGAACTGCCGGGCAAACCTTGTTCAGAAATATCCTTTCACATACTCCAAACCATTACTTGATCATCTTGCGCATCATATTGACCTTGTCTTTGTATGGCGCATAACGCAGCGGAATATCAAGCCAGCCACTAGCCTTTAGAATGCTGCGTTGATGAGAAAAAGCATCGAAAGAACGCTTGCCGTGGTAGGCCCCCATGCCGCTTTCACCAACACCACCAAATGGCAAGTGCGCATTAGCGACGTGCATCACGGTGTTGTTGATGCAGCCGCCACCAAACTGAATATTAGCCAGCACATCTCGTTCAACCTCTTCACTGGCAGTGAACAGATAAAGAGCCAATGGGTGGTTTGGCAGGCTGCGGGTCTGGCGATAGAGATCATCCAGACTACTGTACTCAAGCAACGGCAGCACCGGACCAAAGATTTCTTCCTGCATAATCGGATCATTAATACTGACATCACCGAGAAGGGTCGGAGCGATGAATTTGGTTGCCCGGTCAGTCTGGCCACCAACCAATACTTTGGCCTGGCCAATCAGGGCGGCAACACGATCAAAATGACGTTCGTTAATCATCCGGCCGAAATCCGGGCTCCGGATACTGTCTTCGCCATAGAAGGCCTTGACCGTAGCAACCATCTCCTTTTCGAATTCGGCCCGAATTTCCCTGTGTACAAACACATGATCCGGAGCAATACAGGTCTGCCCCGCATTCAACATTTTGCCAGACAAAATGCGTTTAGCCGCCAGCTTCAAATTGGCATCCCGGTGAACGATGGTCGGGCTTTTACCGCCCAGCTCCAGCGTCACCGGGGTCAGGTATTTGGCCGCCGAGGCCATAACGATACGACCCACACGTGGACTGCCAGTAAAGAAGATATGATCAAACTGCTCTTCAAGCAGGGCATTGGTGATTTCGGTGCTGCCTTCAAACACAGCGATATATTCCGGCTTAAAGCACTCCCCGATCATTTTGGCTAACAAACGGGAGGTCGCCGGAGTCAGTGATGACGGCTTCATAACCACCGTATTACCCGCCGCTATGGCACCAATCAGGGGCTGCACACAAAGCAGAAACGGATAGTTGTACGGCCCCATAATGAAATTGACGCCCAGCGGTGTGGACTCAATGCGGCTACGACCCGGCTGCGCCCACAGGCTGGTGCCGACTTTTTTCGGTGCCATCCAGCTCTTCAGGTGTTTCAGGGTATGCTTCAACTCTTCGAAGGCGGTGGTGATTTCGATATAAGCTTCGAAGGATGGTCGGCCGATATCCTCTTTTAACGCTCTTTCAATATCGTCCTTGTGATCAATAATCGACTGCTTCAGCTTCTTCAACTGCGCCAGACGGAATGCATAATCACGGGTCGCACCAGACTGAAAGTAAGCCCGCTGACGGGCAACGACATCGGTCGCCCAGTTGGCGGAAGAGGTTTGCTGTACCGGCTCGGCTGCGCCCATGGTCTACTCCTGAATCATGGATAAATTGACGCCGATGGTTTCATACCTGCCTGCCCGTAACCATCACGGTTTCAATCACCCTCCTGACCATAAAGATCAGAGACGAAGGCGGCATCTAATGTTTACCTAATGGCCCAAAATTCAGGCGCCACGAATGCCCTCCAGCCCGGCCATGCTTTGTTGGCGGGCAGTTTGTATGAATTCTTTCAGGTAAGGCACTTCAGCTTCTTCGGCACGGATACCAATATACAAAGTGCGCCACACGCCACGCTCTCCCAGGGACAGGCTGCGGATCAAACCATGGTCCAGATATTCGCTAATCGCCCAGTTGGGCAGGGCTGCAACTCCCCGCCCGGCGGCTACCAACTGAATCATCATCGGGGTCAGCTCGGTTTTTCGTTGGGCGGCAGGTTCGATATTGGCGGGCTGAAGAAAAGCGGTAAAAATATCCAGACGGTCACGCTCCACCGGATAGGTGATGAGCGTTTCCTCCACCAGATCGGCAGGTTCGACAAACTCGCGCTCGGCCAGCGACGAGTTCCGGCTCACTGCCAGCACCAGTTCGTGGCTGAACAGAGGCTGCCATAGCACTGCCTCATGCTCCACCGGATCCGAGCTGACCACCATGTCCAGATCACCGCGCAGTAACGCCGGCACCGGAGCAAATGCAAAAGCCGCAGAAAGGTCCAGCTCCACCTGAGGCCACTGCTCACGAAACACATCCAGCGCCGGCATCAACCACTGAAAGCAGGCATGACACTCAATGGCCAGATGCAGGCGGCCCGACTGTCCTTCTGCCAGCGCACGGATATCCCGCAACCCCTGACGCATTAGCGGCAATACCTGATCCGCCAGCGCCAACAGACGCTCCCCGGCCACGGTAAAGCGCACCGGTCGGGTACGGCGATTCAACAGGCTCACCCCGAGCCTGCCCTCAATATCCCGTAACTGATGCGACAAAGCGGACTGGGTGACATGCAGACGCTCGGATGCCTCCACCAGTGATCCAGCCTCACGAATGGCATCGAGGGTTTCCAGATGACGCAATCCCAACATGAGATAATCTCACCTTATAAACCTATAACGTGATTTTGCCTCACATTGATATGACGCCACAATCCCCCTCCTAAACCTTTCATCAATATCGCCGCCTGAGGGTGGCCGGAGATACCCATGACAACCCTTCATTCCCTCGGCTTCCCCCGCATCGGTGTGCGCCGTGAACTGAAAACTGCGCTGGAGGCCTATTGGGCTGGCACGTTGCAAGCCTCTGAACTGGAACATGTGGGCCGCACGCTGCGCGCCCGTCACTGGCAAACCCAGGCTGATGCCGGGCTATCCCTGTTGCCGGTGGGAGACTTTGCCTGGTATGACCCGATTCTGGAGTGGAGCTGCCTGCTGGGCGCTGTTCCGACGCGCTTCCATCAGAATGAGCAGCACCCGGTAAGCCTCGACACTCTGTTCCGCATGGCCCGTGGTCGTGCTCCCAGCGGCGAACCCGCCGCCGCCTGCGAAATGACTAAATGGTTTGACAGTAACTACCACTACATCGTCCCGGAACTTCATCCGGAGCAAACCTTTCGCATCGCCAGCGAGCGCCTGTTCGAACAAGTTAGCGAAGCCAGCGCACTGGGTCACAAGGTAAAGCCGGTGATCCCTGGCCCGTTAACCTGGTTATGGTTAGGCAAGGGCGACGCCTTTGATGGCGCTGGGGATATCAACAAACTGGTACTACTGGAAAGGCTAATTCCGGTATACCGACAGGTGCTGCAGCGCTTTGCCGAGCAAGGCGTCAACTGGGTGCAGATTGATGAACCGATCCTCGCCCTTGATCTGCCAGACGCCTGGAAGCGCGCTTTTTTGCGCAGCTACGACCAGCTCAGCAGCGCTGCAGCGGTGGATATTTTGCTGGCCACCTATTTTGGCGATCTTGATGACAATCTGTTTACTGCTCTGGCTCTGCCGGTACAGGGACTGCATCTGGATCTGGACCGCGCGCCGCAACAATTGGCACAGGTATTACCGCGTCTTGGTAACCGGGTATTGTCCGCCGGTATTATCAGCGGCCGTAATATCTGGCGCACCGATCTGGATGCTGCCGCCGAGCTATTAAGCGAAGCAAAAGAACAACTGGGTGATCGACTCTGGCTGGCTCCCAGCTGTTCGCTAGCCCACGTACCCGTGGATCTGGAACAGGAAACAAAGCTCGATGACGAGCTAAAAAGCTGGCTCAGCTTCGCCACTCAAAAGCTCGATGAACTGGCGCTGTTAAAGGCTCACCTGGACAAAGACCCCAAAGCACAGGTGACACTGGAAACACAACGTGCCGCCCTCAATAGTCGACGCCACTCCAGCCGCATTCACAACCCGGCGGTTCAGCAACGCCTGCAAGCCAGCGGTGATTTGTCACGACATCGCCAGCACCCCTTTGCCGAGCGCATCCGCGAACAACAGCAAGCACTGGATCTGCCCTTGTTTCCCACCACCACAATAGGATCCTTCCCACAAACCCGGGAAATTCGCAGCGCCCGACGAGAGTGGAAAGCCGGATCACTGGGAGATGCGGAATATCGTCAGGCCATGGAAGCAGAAATCCGCCACTGCATTCAGGTACAGGAAAACCTCGGGTTGGACGTGCTAGTGCACGGCGAAGCCGAGCGTAATGACATGGTTGAGTACTTTGGTGAACTGCTATCCGGGTTTGCCTTTACCAGCAATGGCTGGGTACAAAGCTATGGCTCCCGCTGCGTGAAACCGCCGGTGATTTTTGGCGACGTCTCACGACCACAACCCATGACCGTGGATTGGGCGTGCTACGCCCAGTCTCTTAGCGATAAACCGGTAAAGGGCATGCTCACCGGGCCAGTCACCATTCTGCAGTGGTCCTTTGTCCGCGACGATCAACCGCGCGCCGATACCTGCCGTCAGATTGCTCTGGCCCTGCGCGACGAGGTCAGCGATCTGGAAGCGGCCGGCATTCAGGTTATCCAGATTGATGAGCCCGCTTTCCGCGAAGGCTTGCCTCTGCGTCAACGGGATTGGCAACATTATCTGGACTGGGCGGTGGACAGCTTCCGGCTATGCTCTGTGCAGGTGCGCGATAGCACCCAGATCCACACCCATATGTGTTATTCGGAATTCAACGACATCATTGAATCCATTGCCGCTATGGATGCAGATGTGATCACCATTGAAACCTCGCGCTCCAATATGGAGTTGCTTCAAGCCTTTGAGCACTTCGCTTACCCCAATGATATTGGTCCCGGTGTCTACGACATTCATTCCCCCAATATCCCTGCGGTGGACTGGATGGTTCAATTGATGGAGCGAGCCAGCACCGGGGTGCCAGCGGAACGTCTCTGGGTAAACCCGGACTGCGGCCTGAAAACCCGTGGCTGGCCAGAAACCGAGGCGGCCCTGCGTGCCATGGTGGATGCCGCCAGAATGCTGCGGCAGCAATATCAACCCGCAATTAGCTCGGCGTCCTGAGCCCTGACCGCCTGTCGCTTCCACCGGGGCGGCAGGCGGCCTGTCCTGAATCACCCCTTGACCTGAGCTTAATTTTTGGTCACATTTTCCCAAATATGGAAAAGACGACCTCTACCATCCTTCTCGCTCTGGCCCGCCTGCTGCGTCCGATTGTTCGGGTATTGCTGCATAACAGGGTGTCCTATGCGACTTTTGACCAGATCGCCCGACAGGTATTTGTCGAGGTGGCGGATCAGCATTTCCGTATTGAAGGCCGCAAGCAAACCAACAGCCGCATCGCAGTGGTC
>PGZG01000292.1 GCA_002840115.1 Gammaproteobacteria bacterium HGW-Gammaproteobacteria-14
AAGCAACTTCACGCGAACATTCGTGGCAACCTGATCGCGATGTGTTCGGATGCGTTTATGCTCACGCCAGTCCGCGCATAACTCAATGAGGTCCTGAGGCCTACGGGCAAACTCTAGGGCATTGCGACGTCGTAAGTCTTCAAAAAGAACATCAGGATCGCTCACTCCCTGGTGTCGACAAAAATCGACGATCTGTTCGTCCGACAACGGCATTAAAGCTACAGACCGCCAATCGGGCGATTGATTTTTGCTTCTGTTGTCGTTTTGCTCCCGATGCTCACGCATTGCGATCTTCGCAAATGTTTCTTCATCGGAGCCCGAAGACGGCGCCATAGGAACAGGCAGTACGTTTCGGACCAGCTGTTCGTCGAAGGGGATCGGCCGTGTCGTGATGACGACGCGCGCCCGATGAAGCTGACCTCCGATACACTTTTTCAGTCGTTTGAGCGCGCGCTCAAACGAACCCATCGTCAATTTTAGCTCGTCAATCGAGTCCAGAAAAAATGTCGCCACCTCAGACTGTGAGACAAGCCACCCATCCAGCCGGGCTTCTTCATCTGCATCTAACAGACTACGAAGGTCTTCTTTTGCCAACGCGGCTAATTCAACGAAGAATGCAGGTTCTCCCGAGGCCCAAAGCCGCTCCGACTGTTTACGGCATTCGTAGGTTTTTCCTGCCCCTGCCTCGGAAATTATCAGTACACGTTTTGAATGTAGTAAATCATCCCATGTATATCCTCGCGACCAGCCCAGGCTGACCAAGAAAGACTGCTGGTCGGCATCATTATTCTTCCCATCAGGGATATCTTTAAAGGTCCGCACTATTATTGTCACTATTGCCACCTATAAACCGTATACCAATAGGCTCCAATTCTAGCAATGCGTTTCGTTGCATCCTATGCATATCTTAGCTTTCGAAACGCTCGACTAATTAGCGAAACTGGACTCTTTTTCAGTGATGACGCACACAAACTTCAACGGTAATTATAAATTGTTGTGCGAGAGGCTGAACTGGTCCGTAGTCGGCGGTTTGCAGAAACACGCGGCGGCGCGCGGCCTGGTGCGCCGGTCGCAGACATTTCCCGACTCAATCGGCATCGACGAGACGGCGTTTCAGCGCCGGCACCAATATGTGACAGTGATAAGCAGCCAAGACCGGGTGCTGCATGTGGCTGACGACCGTAAGCGTCCGACGATGGACGCTTGGTACGCTGCTCAGCCGCCCGAGGTGCTGGAAGGTTTCCGGGCTCTTCCCGGTTTTGTGTGGGCTGACCGACTCGGATAGTCTATCGGCTGGCCCCGATTCGAGTCCAGCGCCATGCACGACCGCGAGCTTTACCGC
>PGZG01000057.1 GCA_002840115.1 Gammaproteobacteria bacterium HGW-Gammaproteobacteria-14
CCGCCTCAACGGCCATTAACGTACGCAACTCATTGCGGCCACGCAGCTGTAACTGCAACGGCTGGAAAGACTGTAGTAGCGGGTTGCGCTGACCACCACGAATAACGGCAGACACCCGCCCCAACTTCACACAAAAAAGGTCCAGAATCAGGCTGCTGTTTCGATAGGGTCGACGATGCAACACCCAACCACGCTGAAAAGACGGGCTCTCAGAGGTCGCCATAACCCAGCGAACGCAACGCCCGAACGTCATCAGACCAACCAGAACGCACCTTCACCCACAGGTTAAGCATCACCTTGCGCTCAAGCAGCTGCTCAATATCAAGGCGAGCCTGGGTGCCAATACTTTTGATCCTGTCGCCGGCGCTACCAATGAGAATACGTTTCTGGCCAGGGCGCTCCACCAGAATACAGGCCGCAATATCAGTGAGCTTGGGGCCATCAGTCCACATTTCAATTTCCACTGTGACCTGATGGGGCACTTCGTCGCCAAGCTGGCGCACCACTTTCTCGCGAATAATCTCTGCCACCATAAACCGAACGCTGCGATCGGTAATCTGATCCTCATCGAACCAGAATGGCGCCACCGGCAACCGCTTCACTAAGGCCTGTTCCAGCTCTTCCAGATTATGACCCTGCAGAGCCGAAACCGGGATTACTTCAACAAAATCGCGACCGGCGCAGAGCCGCTCAATATGCGGCAGCAACACCGCCTTGTCTTCCAGCTTGTCGACCTTATTGATCAACAAAATAATCGGTGTGCCATCATTCGGCAGCATATTCATGGCATGCTCATCGGCGCTGGTCCACTTCACGCCGTCCACCATAAAACACACCACATCCACACCGGCTAAAGCTGACAGCGCCGCCTGATTCATATAACGATTCAGAGCCCGCGTTTCACCGCTATGAATGCCCGGCGTATCGGCAAAGACAATCTGATGGTTATCACGGGTAAGGATGCCGTGGATACGATGGCGTGTTGTTTGCGGTTTGCGCGAAGTGATGCTGACTTTCTGCCCCAGAAGATGGTTCATCAGGGTCGATTTCCCGACGTTCGGCCGACCAATAATGGCCACTAAACCACAGCGGGTTTCACTACCGTCTGGAGTTCCGCCACCCACGTTCTCGTCTCCCACGATGCCGTCACCTGCCATGCTGTTGCTCCAGCCATGCCATTGCCGCCATTGCCGCACCCTGCTCCGCCTTTCGACGACTGCTACCACTGGCATTAAATAGCTGTTCATAGGCGTCGAGGCGACACTCGACATCAAAGGTTTGTTTGGGCGCCTGACCATGCACCGCCACTACAGTGTACTCCGGCAACACCATCTGTCGGCCCTGCAACCATTCCTGCAAAGCAGTTTTTGGATCCTTATCTGCGGACTCCGGAGAGACTCGGTCAAGACGACCACCGAACCAGGTCAGCACTCGATCTCTGCAGGCCTGCTCCCCTGCATCCAGATGGATAGCTCCGATCAATGCCTCCAAAGCATCCGCCAGAATGGACTCTCGGCGAAAGCCTCCACTTTTTAACTCGCCACCACCAAGAGCAAGACAATCACCCAGCTCAAGCTCCCGGGCCAGTTCAGCCAGCGTCTGACCACGCACTAATGAGGCACGCATACGGGTCAACTGACCTTCACTGGCCTCAGGGTGACGATGATAAATTTCCGCAGAAATAATCTGGCTCAGAAGTGCATCGCCAAGGAACTCCAGACGCTCGTTGTTCTGCCTACGACTGGCACTACGGTGTGTCAGTGCCAAACCGAGCAGGCTCTGATCCGAAAAGCAATGACCCAAGCGGGACTGAAGCCGATTCAAATCCGCCGTCACTGGCGCCCATCTTTGGAGAAATCTTCCCCAAAAGTCATCACCAAGTCGAGATTGCCAAACAGGTTCTCGCGCACCTCATAGTCGATACTCAGGGTGACCCGATTGCCGGCCTTGGTAACCAGCACATCACTAGCACGAATAGCCGTGACATTATTGATATCGAATCGTCGACCAATATCTCCTTGTATTTCGCTTTCGGACTTCATTCCGACTCTTGGGTCCTGCAGAACACCGCCCACAAGCCCCTTGATAGTGTTGTATTCAAGATAGGCGGGCACCATCTTTACCCCGGCAGAGCCAAATACCATCACCACGATCAGGATAATCAGCCAGCCTGTCATGGAAATACCGCGCATACGGGATGGCAACGCTGTCATTTCTCGCACAGACGTTGCTGACATGGTTGTTCTCGACGTTATTGTTCTCATTGTGCCGTCTCCTCTTTATCGATCGCCCCGTTTCGGGAAAAATCAGGTAGCGAAAACAAAGATTTCCAGTGCATCCAGATCAGCACAGCCTTGCCCGCGACATGGCTCTCCGGGACAAAGCCCCAGAACCGGCTATCCTGACTGTTGTCCCGATTGTCGCCGATTACGAAGTAACTGTCCTGCGGAACTCGCCACTCGCCATCCGGGGCTCGACGCATCATTTGGCCTGTATAGGGGTTCATTACCCACTCATGGCGCATGGTGTAACGATGGTCATTCAGGGCCTCAACGAACACCGCCTCCTGACGTACCGCGCTGCCTGCACGGGCCTTGAGCTCGCGCTCCACCGGCTGACCATTGAGGAAAAGCTCGCCATCCCGAACCACCACATGGTCACCCGGCAATCCAATGACCCGCTTGATATAGTTTTTGGAGGTGTCCTCCGGATAGCGGAACACCATCACATCTCCGCGCTCAGGAGAGCCTGTATCCAAAATCCGGGTGTGGCTGACCGGCAAGCGAACACCATAGGCAAACTTGTTGACCAGAATAAAGTCGTGTACCTGCAGGGTGGGTAACATGGATCCAGAAGGAATCGTGAAGGGCTCAAACAAAAAAGAACGCACCACCAGCACCACAGCAAACACCGGTAGCATGGAGTTAGAGAACTCCACAGCCTCTCGCACCGCCGACGGTCGACCGTCCTGTCTCAACTTCAAGCGCCAATCCGCCAGCCAGATCACCGTGCTGATCAGCACCAGCAAGGTCAACCAGAACCCGATATCAATATCCATTCACTATCCCGTCTTCTTGTATGTTTTGCTGATTACGCACAATTAAGCCATACACCGATCAGTCAACCTTGAGCACCGCCAAAAACGCAGACTGAGGAATCTCCACGTTGCCTACCTGCTTCATGCGCTTCTTGCCTTCTTTTTGCTTCTCCAGCAGCTTTTTCTTTCGTGATACATCGCCGCCATAGCATTTAGCCAATACGTTTTTGCGCAACGCTTTCACTGTCTGACGAGCAATTACCTTACTGCCGATAGCGGCCTGAATCGCAACGTCAAACATCTGCCGGGGCACCAGCTCTTTCATCTTTTCCGTGAGAATACGACCCCGATAAAGCGCCTGGTCGGCATGGCAAATCATCGCCAGCGCATCCACCTTCTCACCATTAATCAGTACATCCACCCGCACTAGGCGCGCTGGTTCGAACCGATCAAAGGCATAATCAAGGGACGCATAACCCCGGCTACTGGATTTCAGCCGGTCGAAAAAATCAAGCACCACTTCCGCCAACGGAATGTCATAGGTGAGCTGCACTTGTTTGCCCATGTATTGCATATTTTTCTGAACACCGCGACGCTCAATACACAGGGTAATTACGTTACCCACATAATCCTGCGGCACCAGAATATTGACCCGCGCAATCGGCTCGCGGAACTCCATTACCTTATTGGTTTCTGGAAGTTTCGAGGGGTTATCCACATACAGAGTGGAGCCATCATTGAGCTCCAGCTCATAAACCACCGTCGGCGCAGTGGTAATCAGATCAAGGTCATACTCTCGCTCAAGCCGCTCCTGAATAATTTCCATATGCAGCATGCCGAGGAAGCCCACTCGGAAACCGAAGCCAAGGGCATCAGAGGTTTCCGGCTCATAAAACAAGGAGGCATCGTTCAGCGACAGCTTGGCTAACGCATCGCGGAAATCTTCATATACATCAGCATTTACCGGGAACATACCGGCATACACCTGCGGTTTGACCTTTTTGAAACCTGGCAGCGCAGGCACATTAGGTGTTTTTGCGTGGGTCAGGGTATCGCCTACTGGGGCACCATGAATATCCTTGATACTGGCCGAAATCCAACCCACCTCACCGGCCTCCAGCGCCGCTCGTTCGGTACGCTTCGGGGTGAACACACCCACCGCATCCACCACATGGGTCTGACCGGTGGATTTCACCAGAATTTTTTCACCCTTTTTCAGGCGCCCCTCGGTCACACGCACCAACGAGATCACGCCCAGGTAGTTATCAAACCAGGAGTCAATAATCAGGGCTTGCAGGTTAGCATCCCGATTACCCTTCGGCGCCGGGATACGCTCAACCAGCTGCTCCAGAAGGTCGTCAATGCCAATACCTGTTTTGGCACTGACTCGACAGGCATCCGTTGCATCCAGCCCAATAATTTCCTGGATCTCCTCGATAACCCGTTCTGGCTCCGCCTGTGGCAAATCAATCTTGTTCAGTACCGGCAGAACCTCAAGGTCCTGCTCAATGGCGGTATAGCAGTTCGCCACCGACTGGGCTTCAACGCCCTGAGCAGCATCCACCACCAACAGCGCTCCCTCACAGGCCGACAGCGAGCGGGATACCTCGTAGGAAAAGTCCACATGCCCGGGCGTATCAATAAAATTCAGCTGATAGCTTTCCCCGTTGCGGGCCTTGTACATCAAGGTAACGCTTTGCGCCTTGATGGTAATGCCCCGCTCGCGCTCGATGTCCATGGAGTCGAGCACCTGCGCGGACATTTCACGCTGGGTCAAACCACCGCAAAGCTGAATAAAGCGGTCAGCGAGGGTGGACTTGCCGTGGTCAATATGGGCGATGATGGAGAAATTGCGAATATGGCTGATGTCGGTCACAAGGCAAAGCTACCAGACGAAAGAATGGGGGCCGATTCTAGCGGATTTGCCCGGTGTCTGTCGCCCCGGATAAGCGTCCACAACTTTTGAAACCTTGCAGCAGAAGGCCGCCAAGGACGGAGCACAGATCCTTTGTGCCCCGTCACCGCGTAAGCCAACGGCTGGCGCCGTATTACTCCCCTCCCAGCCGCAAGGCGAGAAAACGGGGGCTACCCTCACGCTGAATCAGCACTGGCACTACTCCGTTGTCAGGCAATGATTTCACCACTGATTGCAGCGTAGCGGGCGCATCGATGGGCTTGCCATTCAGGGAGACCAAAACATCACCGGGGCGAATCCCGGCCTGGGCTGCAGGACCATCAATCACCTCTTGAATACGGACACCCTGAGCAATCTTGAGGCTTGCCAGTTCTTCCGCTCCCAGAGACTCCACTCGCAGCCCGAGGGACATATCCGCCTCAGCCTTTGGTGCGACCGCATTCCGCAGCGCGCCATCAAGATCCTCCGGCAACTCACCAACGGTGAGCTTGAGGGTGCGGCGCTTACCATCACGCATCACCACCGCATCCGCCTTGGTTCCCGGTGGCAGCACACCAACCACCTGAGGTAGCTGGCCGGAGGGACCAATATCACGGCCATTAAAGCGCACAACCACGTCGCCCACCTGAATACCCGCCTGCTCCGCCGGTGACCCTGGTAGTACCTGGCTGACCAGTGCTCCGGCAGGCTTATCCAAACCAAACGACTGTGCCAGCTCGCGGTCCACCGGCTGAATCAGAACGCCCAGCCAACCACGGCTGACCTTGCCGCTTTCTTTCAGCTGAGCCACCACGTCCATGGCCATATCAATGGGGATGGCAAAGGAGAGCCCCATAAATCCGCCACTACGACTCACGATCTGAGAATTGATACCCACCACTTCTCCCTTCAGGTTAAACAGCGGGCCACCGCTATTACCCGGATTAATCGCAACATCCGTCTGGATAAAGGGCACATAGTTTTCACTGGGAAGATTACAACCCTTGGCACTGACAATCCCCGCCGTTACGGTACTGTCAAAACCAAACGGCGCACCAATGGCCAATACCCACTCACCTACCTTGAGTTTTTCTGAGGAGCCGATCTTGACGGTCGGCAGCTTCCGGCCGTCGACCTTGAGCAGCGCCATATCACTACGGGGGTCACTGCCCACCAACTCTGCATCTTTCTCGCTACCATCCTGCATGCGAACAATAATACGATCCGCATTAGCAACCACATGATGATTCGTGAGAATAAAACCATCGGAAGAAATCAGAAAACCGGAACCCACCGACTCACCCTCAGGCGATGGCGAGCGAAACAAATCATCCATGCCATCGAAAAAGCGCCGAAACATTTCCGGAACTTGCTGCTGGCTGGCCGCTGATCGTTTTTGTTCAGCACTGATATTCACTACCGCCGGTGCGTTTGCTTCCACCAAGGCGGTAAAATCAGGCAGTGTACTGGCCTGCGGCTGGCAGCCCGCAATAAGGTAAAGAACCACAAACAAAACAACGCGCATGAAAATCCCCCTCTGCATTAACAGCAATCAAACGAGTCGTCAGTCAGGCGAGGTTCAGAGCTGAGCAAAAGACGCCTGCTGAACGATAATGTCAGGAAGTGGCGATATCAGGGCACTCTGTACGCAGCACTCTGGGGTGCATCGCAGGATCCCGTTGGTGACGAACACTGTACCAGCGGTTTAGTAAAAAACCGACCAAAAGACCTGCCACACCACCAATGGCAGAGCCATCCACCTGCTTCAAGTCTAATGAAGCTCCGATCAAGGCGCCGCCAAGCAATAGTAACAAAGGCAGCAGGTAAACCATTACAGCACCACGCATCAACAAACCTTCAGGCACACCCAGCACCACCTGATCGCCTACCTGTAGTGACTGGTCTGCCAGTGCGCGAACGTTAGCGCGGGCGCCGGCACGCTCACCATCCAGCATGGCATGCCCGCAGCCCTTGCGAGCCGCGCAACTTTGACAGGCCGTGCTGCGCACCGTTTCTACCCAGACAGCGCCAGGCTCTACGGCAACAACGCGACCACGCTCCTCAATCATTAGAGGGGCCGATCAATAGTCCGGAAAGAACACGCTCGGCGGTCAGAGGAGGCACCTCGCCAACCAGCGTAGCCAGATAGCGACCGTCAGAACCTTCGACACGGCGGCTAATGGCGACGGTTGGGCCAATCTGGCTCACTTCGTCAACCCAGGCATCATTTTCCAGCTCTTCAATAAATAGAGTAAATGCCGCAAGACCGTCACTCCAGGTAGCTGCACTCACCGGCTGATGAGCCTCGCCACCAAGACGCAGATCACGATCGGCTAATGTAAAGCCTGCGGGCACCCAGTCCGGCATCAGCCGAATCTGCCCCTGGGGATGACGGGTCGCATCAAGACTGTCCAATGCTCTTTCACTCAGCGACGCCGGTATCGCAAAATCTTCAACACTCAGAGCTGGCGACAGCTCCAAACTGATAAACTCCAGCCGCTCCAGCGCCATGCCTGAGCCATCCACCAACTCAGACTTGAGCAACAAACTACTTTGCTGATCAACCCAGATACGATAACCATAGCGGAAGCTATCCAAAGGCATCAGCAACAAACGATAAGCACTACGACCGGCCACCCGATCATCACCATCTAATAGCAACTGATACTGCTCGGGAACGGTTTTCGAAAGGCCATTAGTCAGGCCGAGCGGGCTCACCGAATTACGGCTGACCAACCGCGTGATGCTCTTGTCGGCATGCACGCAAACGGTCTGATCACCGCGACGAATCACTTCTGAAAGCTGGCCATCGAGCTGCGTTAAGCGCTCATAGTCACGCCCATCAAAGCGACCCTTGAGTAGCTCCAATGTGCTGATGTTACTGCCATGGAGGTAGAGCAAGCGGCCACGATACTCCAGTGTTTTACTGGCATCGACCATGGCTTGCAGTAGTGCCGAGGCTGACAGGGTTTCCGCCCGCGCGGTGGCGGCCAAGCCGAGGGACATCAGCAGTAGCAGACCTAAAAACCGCTGTGCCATCGGGTTCATTGCTTATCCTTCTGCGCTTCCAGACTTATCACACGGGCGTAAGGCACAACGCTCTGACCACTATGTCGCGCCGCAAAATCGCTGTGACGAACAATCATGTCATCCAACCGCTGCTGCTCTTGTACCAATGTCGCTGGCCGAGCCTGCTCCCGGAGTCCCTGAGATACCAGCTCGCTCTCACCAATCAGTCTGTAGGGCCGATGTTCCGCAGAGGCCACCGCCGCTGGCTGTGATGGCGCAGAATCCCAATACTGCCAGCCCACCACGGTGGCCAACGCCACGGATGCCGCCACCGCCGTACGCATTACCGGCAATAACCAGTTACGGCGCGGTGCTTCGTCCGCCAAAACAGCCGCCAAACGACGGCTGAAATCATTGGGTACTGCCGCTACCGCATGCCGCTGCATGACGTCACGGGCCAATTGCCAGCGCGCCAACCGGGCAGCGTCATCGTCGCTCATGTCACGCAACAGTCGCCGGGTTTCCAGCTCACTGGTCTCATTGTCGAGCAGAGCCGAAAGGGTCTCACCCTTACTGGCCACACCCTGTTTTGCCACACCCTGTTTTGTTGCGCTCATATTGCCACCTGTCTGCTTGGGCAGTTTCTACCGTTAACCACTGATCAGCGCATTACGCTGTCCTGATCCATAACTGGCCGCATTGCCTGCTCAATGGCTTCCCGGGCCCGGAATATCCGCGACCGGACGGTGCCCACCGGGCATTCCATAATCGCGGCAATATCTTCATAACTAAGACCGTCAAACTCCCGCAGCATCACTGCGGTCCTCAGCTCCTGAGGCAGTGTCTCAATAGCGGTTGAGATCACCTCGCCCAACTCCTGCGACATCAGAATGGACTCAGGAGTTCCGGACTCATGCAAGCCATCCGCACCAGTAAACTGCTCGGCATCCTCAGCATCAATATCAGACCCCGGAGGCCGTCGGCCGCGGGATACCAAGTGATTCTTGGCGGTATTCACAGCAATACGATATAACCAGGTATAAAACTGGCTATCCCCACGAAAACGGGGCAGCGCTCGCCAGGCCTTGACAAAAGCCTCCTGCGCCACATCCTGCACCTCGTCCTGATCACGCACGTAACGGCTGATCAGGGCAAAGATGCGATGCTGATATTTGAGTACCAGCAGATCAAAAGCACGCGAATCACCTTTACCAGCGCGCTTGACCAGTTCTTCGTCGGTCACCCGGACTCCCCCTGCTTACCCCGTAGCGGGATAAGACGTTAAAAATGGTTGCCGGTTCCCCGGCGGATGGCGGATTGTAACAAAGCAGCCCACGAATACACCTCTTTGATACACTGCGCGCCTATTTAACAGGGCTTTATTGTCATGACCACCTATCGTCACGATGTTTTGATTATCGGCAGCGGTGCTGCCGGGCTAACTGTTGCCCTCAACTTGCCCAGTACCTGCCGGGTGGCGCTGCTATCCAAGGGCCAACTGACCAGCGCCAGCACCTGGTACGCTCAGGGAGGCATTGCTGCAGTACTTGATGAAACCGACTCCATGGAGTCCCACATCGCCGACACCCATGTGGCCGGCGCTGATATATGCCATGACGATGCGGTTCGCAAAACTGTCGAAAATGGCCCGGAAGCTATTCGCTGGTTGATTGAGCAGGGCGTCGACTTCACCCGCTTCGACGGCAGCGACCCGAACGAGCAGGGCTACCACCTGACCCGCGAAGGCGGCCATAGCCACCGGCGCATCATTCATGCCTCCGATGCCACCGGCATCGCCATCTCCAGCGCTCTGATCCGTCAAGTAGAACAACGCAGTAATGTGGAGCGTTTTGAACACCGAGTCGCCGTGGATCTTCTCAGCGAGTCCGTCAACGGCCAGCGCCGCTGCAGCGGCGCCTATATTCACAACATTAACAGTGGCACCACCGATGTTTTCCTGGCTCGCTTTGTGGTGCTCGCCACCGGCGGCGCCAGTAAGGTTTACCTGTACAC
>PGZG01000058.1 GCA_002840115.1 Gammaproteobacteria bacterium HGW-Gammaproteobacteria-14
ACGACACTAGCATGCCGGAGGTGCGGATAGCTCCTTCGAGATCTTTTCGAGCCAATTGGTCGTCAATCACATTGTTGAGTACCTGAGGTACCTGTTCATGGTCGGGGAAGGTGGCAGCAAACTTCATGCTGCTGTTGATGCTGCGTTGGCGCCAGTCATCCAGCGCTTGCTGCTGCTCTTCGCTGTCTTTGGGTAGAGCAGCCATCTGTGACTGGTAGGATAGTAGTGCAAGGAAAGCTGCTTCAGAGCTCTTGTTATAGCCCTCATAGTCATAAGCAGTACGTTCAAACTCCGCAATAGCTTCCGGGAAGCGCTGAGCGGAAAACAGGGCCTGAGCATAAAGATTATTGATTTCTGCCTGGTCTTCTGCCACTGGGGGTGTATCAAGGTATTCCTTGTACCAGCGGGAGGCTACATTGTAATCATCATGCTTGCGCGATCTTTGTGCTACCGCATGGTAGTGCTTGGCAAGATCAATGGTGTGCGCTTTCAGCATGGGAATATAGCTTTCCCGAATATTGGGGTTGGCCTGCCAATAGCTGCTACGAATGCCATATTGTTCGGCGAACTTTTCTTTTGCAGGCAAAATCAATGACGGGAAGCCGCCGCGCTCATAGGCGGTAATGTTCAGGCTGGAGAACTCCGGCGCAAACGGGCTGTTTGGGTAGACTTCAACAAAAGCATCATAGGTGTCCGCTGCATCGCGGAAACGCTCCTGTTGAAGATAAACATCGCCGAGCCCACGATAGATGTCTGGCTCATAGTCACGCTTGCCGCGCCGGGCAAACCAGGACTTGACGGTCTCGGCGCCATCAAGATTCACAAAGGCGAGACTGATAACGCGGCGAACATCCATCATAAGCCGTGTCTGCATGGATCCTTCGTCGTTTAGCTCGGAGGAGCCTTGAAGCCGATCAACAATGGTAAAGAACTGGATCAGAGATTTTTCATAATCTCCCAGCTTGTAATGACTCCAGCCAAGCTTGTAAAGGGATTGCTCATAAAAATCCGAGCGATCACCGACGTCAACGACGGCGGCATAGGCACGGGAGGAGCGTTCGTAATCACCGTCAGAAAATAGCATTTCACCACGGCGGAACTGGGCTTCCAGATAAAACTGGCTATCAGGATACTCCTTAACAAGGTTGTCGAGGGCTAATACGGAGTTATCAAGGTCGCCGGCCAAGTCATAGGCCTTGGCAAGAAGATAATAGGCCTCGGCTCTTTCATTACTGTCTTTACTGGTTTCCAGTAGTGTGCGGTAGAGCTGAATGGCTGTTCCGTAATCTGTTTCTGTGCCTCCTTCTTCCAGACCTGTATACACGCTTCCTGCGAGGTCGAGCAGAGCGTAACGCTCGTCACGTTTTTCAGTTTGTTGCGCTTCTCGCATGAAATTTTCATAGAGAAGTTTATCGACGCTGCGATCCAGCTCGTCGCGGCTGACGGCAGGCCGTTCGGCAAGGTCAACCTGTGTGGTTTCCGGCATTCCGCGAGTGCTTTGATCTTCTGCTGCGGCTAGCGCCAAATCCGCCATTCGGCGAATTGACTGAGTGCGGCGATCCGGGTCTTGAAACAACTCGACGGCCCGCTGATAGCTTTGCAGGGCGGACTGCGCAGACACATTATCCAGCGTTTGCGCTTCGATGGTGATGTCGGTTTGTTCAAGGTCGGCAAGTGTAGTGCCGCTATAGCGAGCAGAATCGCTGAAACTGAGCTGTTGTTGCTGCGTTGTTTGGGAGGCGCAACCTGATAGAGCAACGGTTACGGCAGCCAGTGCATGCAATCGAAATGATGTGCGTGTCATTATTATTCTCTGCCCCGTTCGATTTTCTCGCTGACTGATGCGTCCTGAAGGCGAGCAATAGAAAGGTGGGCCTCACCTAGCTGCTCACCTAGCTGTATGCGACTTTGTGCCAACACTCGCAGTGCATCGTTTTTCAATGTTTGTCCAAGATTAGCCATTAATCGTTCGGTTTCTTTTATCATTTCATCAATTTTCCCCGCCCGCTCCCCCAGCCGACTCCCCAGATTACTGCGAACATGCAGTGATGCATCGCGGATCAGTCGTTCTGTTGCGGCCAGTCGGATGTCGACGATTTCAATGTCTCCATTTGCCAATGCTACATCCCGTTGTTGTTGTAGTCGGGTCTGTGGTGCATTGCTGGCAATGTCGAAAAGCTGGAAGCCGCGTACTCGACGTAACCGTTCCCTCTGGCCCTGATAGGCCGCAGTATTTGGTAACGCCGTTAAATGGGCCTCCAGTGCCATAATCAGGTCCCAGCGCTGCAGCTGCTCGAAGTCTGCCAAGTGCTGCGGTTGTCGCATATCCAGACGTGCCGGAATGGTGACCATGAGTGCTGCGACACCTTCGCCGACGGCCCTTTGCTGACGTCGTAGCTCGACCAGATTGTTACGCGCGGCCGGTAAAGCAGCTTCCAGACTGGCAACCTGATCACGGTACGTCTGTTGTAAGGCGGGTAGTGAGCCTTGCCAGCGTTTCAGCATGTCGAGGATACGATCGAGTTCCATGTATTGCCGGAACTGTTCGGCAAAATCATGAGATGCAAATAGCCGGTACAGATAAGCTGTTTCGGGGCCTGAGTCGGCTTTGTAGTTAGCACTGGCAGACATTGGGTCACGATGGCCGCCTTGTTGGCGATCCTGACTTTTAAGGCGATCAAGCCAATCGGCCTGATCAATGCTGCGAATTGCCATTTCGATCTGTAGCAACTCTTCTCGCAGGGTCTGAGCAGCAAATTGGTAGCCGGCAAGAGATTGAGGCATCGCCCCCAACTCTTCGTATGCCCGTGGTGCTAATAACAGGGCTTCCTGCACCGAGTGGTGACTGGGGTTACGCCGCACTAACTCCAGCCATACCGGTAGGGCTCGACGGAACTCGCGGCGTTCGAAGTTGCTGAGCCCAAGGGCTAGCAGTGCTTCATTGGAAAATGGCCCGTCGGCCCGAACCCGTACCAGCGCTTCTCGGGCAGGTTCATAACGACTGCGCTTCAGTTCCGTAAGGCCAATGGCCAGAGCGGCGCGGTCTTTAAGGGCATTCATTTCGTCATCGCCGGGCGGCAAATTCAGTACGCCACCCAGCATAAGAATTCCATCATCAATATGGTTGGCGCGTATCATGGCGACGCCCATATTATAAGTTGCATAAGCGCCTTCCCGCGTTCCAGCGGGAATGGCATGCAGACTGGATAACGCATCACCAAACTCAGCCTGACTGATGCGGATATTGGCGAGCATCAAATGGCGTTGGGCATTTTTGTCAGATGGCAGGCCTTCAGTTCGACGGCTGCCAAGAATGCTGGCAGCTTCATCGAGTTGGCCACGACGATAGTGTAGTGCGGCTTTGTGTAGCCAGGTTTCGGCTCGCAGCTGAGCCAGAATATCTTTTTTGAGAAGTCGGTTAAAAATTGCTTCCGCTTGTTCGGGCAAACCAAAGTTTACATACAGCTCGCCCAGAATTAACTCTGCATACTCGGTGTCTTCATTGAAAAGCTCGTTTTTCTGATTTATTAATAGTTGCGTTAAAGCGTCAAACTGCCGGTCACTATAAAACGCATGAATAACTTCACCAAAAGCGAGATAGCGGCTGCTTTCCAGATCCAGAGACATGGGCTCACTGGGCAGGTCATCGCCGATAACGAGAAATGAGCCATGGGCGGAAACAGCCAGGACGCAGCTACAAATGGCCGCTATCAGGGGGGTGGCACGGAACAGACGGCGGTATTTTTTAGCACCGTCGGGCCGCAGGTCTGAGTGAGCTACTGCGCCGGTCATTTATTCATCCCATTCATGGAATTCAAACCGGTGTTGCATTGTGGTCAGATCGTCTACCACACGCAGCTCCAGCATCTTCCGGCCAGGTCCTTTGGTGAATGTATGGGAAGTGGTTTTCTGGTAATCCTTGCCCTGTGGGTCGTAACCGGTAATGGTAACGTCCAGCGTGTGCCGGCCACTGGCAAGGTTACCGTGGAAAATCCGGTGCAGCCCGCCGCTGGTTAGCGCAGTAAATTCTTGCTCGGTGTAAAAGTGGTAGCCAATATTTTTGCCGTTAAGTGCCATATTGACATCAACTAGACGAATCGGCGTGCCGACATCGACAGATACGAACACTGCGCTTTCTGAGCTGGGATACAGTAGTTCCCGCTCAAGCATGCTCAAGTCGCGGTTGAGGTCCAGAACGCCTTGCTTCAATGCCTGAATTTGACCTGAAAGGCCCGGCTGGTTGGCAATGGCGGTGCCTGCTAGCAAGGTGGCAAGCCCCCCCGCCAAGAGAGTTTTGATGCTGTTTTTCATCGGTACAGGCCTGGTAATTCTGATTGTTGTTATGGCCGACGCATACAGACAGTCGGGAGTAGTGCCTATTTGTAATGAGAAGAAAGGCTTAAATCAAGTGCGGGGACTACCTCGTTTGATGTCACAGCAGCCAATGATGGCACGATTTCCCTGCTGTGGATGGGGTGGTTTGTTAAAATGCGCCATGCTGAATCCGTAAAACAGGTGTCTGATTGAGAATCATTGCTGATGAGAATATGCCCGAACTAGGACTTTTCGCTGGTTTGGGCGACATTACTACCTTGCCGGGGCGGTCCATTAATGGGGCAGATCTGGCGGCGGTGGATATTCTGCTGGTTCGGTCGGTGACCCGGGTTGATGAGAAGCTGCTGGCGGGTTCTCCTGTGCGTTTTGTCGGTTCCGCAACGATTGGTACAGACCATGTGGACACCGGCTGGCTGGCCGACGCAGGGATTCGGTTTGCCCATGCTCCAGGCTGTAATGCCATGGCTGTGGCGGAGTATGTCTTGCAGGCGGTGTTGCACTGGAGTCTTACCTTCCGGCGGCCATTGAGTTCATGTTCTGCCGGGCTGGTGGGTCTCGGTAACGTAGGAGCTCGCGTGGCGGAGCTGCTATTGGCCCTAGGCCTGTCAGTGGTGGCTACGGACCCTCCAAGGCAACGTCGGGGGGATGTGCCCGGTCTGGAGTGGAAGGATCTGGATACGGTACTGGACTGCGATATTGTCAGCCTGCATGTGCCGTTGATTCACAGCGGCCCTGATGCCACTTGGCACTTGATTAATGAAGCTCGTCTTGGCCGGCTTCGCCCCGAGCAGCTTCTCGTGAATACCTGTCGGGGAGATATTATCGATAGCTCAGCCCTGTTATTGCAGCGGCCTGAGGTGCTGCCGACACTGGTTTTGGATGTTTGGGAGGGGGAGCCCCGCGTGCCGGCGTTGCTGTTTCAGAGAGCCTTGCTCGGATCTCCGCATGTTGCAGGCTACAGTGTTGAGGGTAAGCAGCGGGGCACGAGAATGGTTCATAGTGCCTTGCTGGACTGGCTTGAAGGGGCGGAGAACGGTTCCCCGGCTGTTCAGGGTGCCTGTGAAGGTCCTGCGGAAGCTTATAGTGGCCAGATTATGGATCATGCCGGTTTGTTAATGCTGTTACAGCAAAATTACCGTATTGAGGACGACCATCAATTATTGAAGCAAGCCCTTGGGGAGGCTGATCCTGTTAGCGCCTTTGATCGTTTGAGGCGTGACTATCGTCCTCGTCACGAGGTGGCGAATCTGGTCTTAACGGCGGAAGTGGCCCCTTCTTTGGTGCCTGTGCTCAGACTGCTGGGGGTTCGTTTTTCAGGTCCTGATTCTTTGGATACTGCCAGTGATGTTCCAGCGTCTCGCAGGCCTGACGGATCATCTCTTCGGTGATCGGGGTTTCCCGGCCGTCGGCGCTAATAAGTGCTGCATATTCAATGTGTTGCAATGGTTTTCTTTGCGGCTGATGTGTGGTTTGCATAACACCATCTCCGATAGGGCTACCAATGGGAGCGTTTGATTCCTGATAGATGCCGACACCATAGTTGTGCTGGATGACAGCTACATGACGGCAAGCGCAAAACATAAAGTACATGGCGAAAATACATGGCGATAAAACTGGGTTTGTTGGTCAATCCGCTGGCAGGAGTGGGTGGTTCGGTGGGTTTGAAGGGCAGTGATGGTGAGGCGACGGTTGCCGAGGCAATGCGGCGCGGCGCCCAACGTATGGCGGTGGAGCGGGCGGCGCGGGCGCTAGCCCTACTTGGGGAGCATGCGGTTGAGCTCTATACCTGGGGGGGTGAAATGGGAGAGGCCAGCGCAGAGTCCGCTGGGCTGAACTGCCGGGTATTAGGCCTCCCCAGTGAAATCAGTACAGCGGAAGACACTCGGCGGGCTGCTGTTGCCTTGATGGCGGCTGGTGTTGATGTGCTGCTGTTTGCTGGCGGGGATGGCACCGCCCGGGATATCTATGATGTGGTTGGCGAGCGCATCCCGGTGGTGGGCATACCAGCAGGATGCAAAATACACTCAGGGGTGTACGCAGTGAACCCGGAGGGGGCGGGACGTTTATTGGCGGAGCTTGCCAGCGGGTCGCTCGTTAACGTGCAGGAAGCGGAGGTGCGCGATATCGATGAAGAGGCGTTCCGCAAGGGTGTGGTTCGGGCCAGGCATTATGGTGTGATGCGGGTGCCGGTGAGCAGTCGCTTTTTGCAGCAGGTCAAATGTGGTGGCCAGCTTGATGATGCTTTAGAGGTTACCGAAATTGCGGCCTGGTTAGCGGAGCAGTGTTGTGATGGCAATCTCTGGTTGATGGGCTCCGGTTCGACGGTGGCGGAGGTTATGGTACAGCTGGATTTGCCGAATACCTTGCTGGGTGTTGATATGGTTCAGAATGGCCGTCTGTTGGCCAGTGATGTGACGGAGCAACAGATTCTGGAATTACCTTCGAAAACCCCTCTGCGGGCCTTGATTACTGTGATTGGTGGTCAGGGGCATGTGTTTGGAAGAGGCAATCAGCAGTTTAGCCCCGCGGTGATTCGGCGTCTGGGCCGGGAAGGGTTTACCGTTGCAGCCACACGGTCCAAGCTCGCGGCCCTGAATGGGCGGCCCCTGCTGGTGGATAGCGGTGATGCGGAGCTGGATCAGGCGCTGTGTGGCCTGATCCCGGTGGTTGCAGGCTATGATGATACGGTTCTGATGAAATTGTCCACGGATGCAGAGGTGGAAAACACGTCTTCGGAAGTTTGCTGAGACCTGCTTCCAGTCCAGCGGGCTATCAATAAATGCCAACAAGAAGGGCGCCAAAAGGCGCCCTTCTTGGGTTCTGACGTTTGTGCGGCGACTGATCAGCCATGACGCTGTTCAGTCAGTGCGGCGATACGGTCATCCAGCGGAGGATGCGAAGCGAACAGCTTCTTCAGGCCGTTCAGGCCGCCACCATTAATACCAAAAGCAACCATGGAGTCCGGCATTTGGTTGGGGACTTCGTATTCCGCTTTCAGCCGCTGCAGGGCGCCAATCATGCCGCGACGGTCCGCCAGCTGAGCGCCAGCCGCATCAGCCCGGTATTCACGCACCCGGGAGAACCAGGCAACGATGGTCATTGCGAGGAATCCCAGCACGATATCCATCACAATGGAGGTGATGTAATAGCCCGGACCAAGGCCTCGTTCATTTTTGAGCACCACACGGTCAACGAAGAAGCCGATTAGCCGCGCCAGGAAAATGACAAAGGTATTCACCACGCCTTGCACCAGTGACAGGGTGACCATATCGCCGTTTGCCACATGGCCAATTTCGTGGGCCATAACGGCTTTGACTTCGTCAGCAGTGAAACGCTGTAGCATCCCTTCGGAGACGGCAACCAATGCATTGTTGCGGTTCCAGCCGGTGGCGAACGCATTCGCCTGCTGAGCCGGAAAAATACCGACTTCTGGCATGCCGATCTTGGCTTTTCGAGCCAGCTCCTGCACGGTCTGCATCAGCCAGATTTCGGTCTGATTGCGTGGCTGGTCAATGATTCGCACTCTGGCGGCCCGCTTTGCCATGGGCTTGGAAATCAGTAGTGAGATAATTGAGCCAGTGAAGCCAAACACCAGAGCAAACACAAACAGTGCGCCCATATCGAGACCAATACCGTCAGCGTCGAGGAAGCCGGTGAAGCCCAGCAGGCTGAGCACGATCCCGCCAACGACGAGAATGGCCAAGTTAGTGAGCAGGAAAAGTACAATACGCATCATGGTTCAATCTCTCCGTGGATAAATCCCTGTAGCCGATATGGTGGTGGTTGTATCGATTTCAAGAGCAGCTTGTAAGACTGCTGCTCTTGCTCGCGGTTCCCTGATTCAGGCCTTCTTGCCAGGTAATCAACTGCTACAGCCCTCGCTGACAGCCGGAGCCGTTGGCAGAATAATCTGCTGCGGTTGTGACGAGAAAAAGTATCGCATCATGGTGCTGATTTTGCTGGACTCGCCGCTGCGCAGCACCGCACGAATCTGCTCTACGACGGTGATTTTCTCTACCATAACCGATTCGGGTAAATCCGGGGCCGGGCTTTGATAGCGTACCTGAGAAAGACCGCAGAGCAGGGTGAAGGCCTTTCCTGTGAGTACCGCCTGATCAATGCCGTCCTGATAAATCATGGCCTCGAAACGCAGATAGTCTTCCTCGGCGAGCCATAGCAGGGTTCCCAGGCAGGCCATATGGCGATCCGAATGAAGGCCCACTTCATCCGGGGTGTCTGGGCCGCAAATATCTTCTACGTAGATCGATGCCCGCCGAGGAAAAGCGCTGTACAGATGCAGCAGGATTAGCGCTGCATCGCGGCAGAAGTCGTCAATGTGAATGTCGGCCATGGCGGGTTACTTGTTCCTCAGCCGGTCCAGATAGCGAGCAATCCGGCCAATGGATTCGCGCAGATCGTCCGCATTCGGCAAAAATACCAGACGGAAGTGACTGGAGGCAGGCCAGTTAAAGGCACTGCCTTGAACCACCAGCACTTTTTCCTGGCGCAGCAGGTCCAGCGCCATGGCTTCGTCATCCTGAATCGGATACATCTGCGGGTCGAGCTTCGGGAACATATACAGCGCCGACTTGGGTTTGACGCAGGACACCCCGGGAATGGCGTTCAGCAATTCCCAGGCGAGGTCCCGTTGTTTGCCAAGACGGCCCGTGGGCAGTATCAGGTCATTAATACTCTGGTAGCCGCCGAGTGCGGTCTGGATGGCATGCTGTGACGGCACATTGGCGCACAGTCGCATGGACGCCAGCATTTCCAGACCTTCGATAAAGTCCTTGGCGCGATGCTTGGCACCGGAAACGATCATCCAGCCGGAACGAAACCCGGCGACCCGATAGCTCTTCGACAAACCGTTAAAGGTAACAAACAGCAGGTCGTCGGCCATGGAAGCGATGGAAACATGCTCTTCCTCGTCGTACAGAATTTTGTCGTAAATTTCGTCGGCGAATACGATCAGATCATTTTGCCGGGCAATTTCGAGTAATTCCTGCAGGAATGCCTTGCTGTAGTTAGCACCGGTCGGGTTGTTCGGGTTGATAATAACCAGCGCCCGGGTACGGTCGCTGATTTTTGCTTTGATGTCGTCCAGCGCCGGCTGCCAGTCTTGCTGTTCATCGCAGAGGTAATGCACCGGTTTGCCGCCGGACAAACGAACCGCTGCGGTCCACAGGGGGTAGTCCGGTGCGGGCAGAAGAATTTCGTCGCCGTTGTTAATCAGGGCCTGCATGGCCATCACGATCAGCTCGGAGACACCGTTGCCAATAATGATGTCATCAATGGTGACGCCCTTGATGCCTTTTTCCTGAGTGTAATGCATCACTGCTTTGCGGGCTGGAAACAGGCCTTTTGAATGACAATAGCCAGTGGAGTCTGGCAGGTTGTGAATCACATCCTGCAGAATTTCCTCCGGGGCTTCGAAGCCGAATGGCGCCGGATTGCCAATATTCAGCTTGATAATCCGGTGGCCTTCCTCTTCCATGCGGTTGGCTTCCCGCAATACCGGGCCACGGATGTCGTAGCAGACGCCCTTGAGTTTGTCTGATTTCTGAATCTGTGTCTGGCTCGGCTTGGTCATGGCGGTCTTGTC
>PGZG01000059.1 GCA_002840115.1 Gammaproteobacteria bacterium HGW-Gammaproteobacteria-14
GCGTTAACCCCTTACTGTCACCGGTTTTATCGGTGGCCAGCCAGCGCCGCCAGCGGGCCAAGGGAACGCGGGACAAGCCATTACGCAAACGATTCATACCGCCACGCCATTGCCCATAGGGACCAAAGCGCAAGATCAAATCAATCAATCCACGATCACCCAGTTTGGCTATCAATGCATGGGTAGCATTGGCCCTGATACGCTGCGCCAGAGTACGCCCGGACAGCCGGGCAATCAGTGCCGAAAGAATTTGCCAGTCATGCATTGCTCCAGCGGCAGGAGCAAATAATGGAGGTGAAAACTTGATCGTATTTCGCACCGCCAGCGCATGAAATACAGGATCAAACTGGGCATGCTCCAACTGACCCGTAGGCGGCAGAATAATATCCGCATGGCGCGTGGTTTCATTGATATAAAAATCAATACTAACCATAAAGTCGAGGCCAGACAGCGCCCGGTCAAGACGATGGCCATCCGGGCAGGACAGCACCGGATTGCCCGCATGAGTTACCAACGCTTTTACCTGGCCATCCCCCGGCGTCAGAATTTCATCCGCCAGCGTCGCCACCGGAAACTCACCGCCGAACTCCGGCAATTGACGAACCCGGCTACGATAACGATCGAAGCCACCGGTATCCCCTGACAAAGCCGCCAACGCCACCACATCAAAGGCGGGCTGGGTCACCATAATACCTCCACGGCGATCCAGATTACCGGTGACAATATTCAAGGCGTACACCAGCCAGGCACTCAACCCGCTATGCCGGGAAGTCGTCGTGCCAACGCGACAATAGGCGCTGCCCGCATTCGACGCGGCAAAATCACGGGCCAAGCCTCGCACTAACTCCGCATCAATACCGGTTTGCCCGGCGACCCGCTCCGGGGTCCAGCCTTTCACTAACGACTCCAACAAATCGAGACCATCTGTCATGGCCGCCAACCGGCCCGGCCGTGCCAAACCCTCGGCAAAAATCACTTGCAGCATGCCCAGCAACAGGAACACATCCGTGCCAGGGCGGATAAAAAAATGCTGATCCGCCAGCGCGGCGGTTTCCGTTTTACGCGGATCAACCACCACCAATTGCCCGCCACGGGCACGAATCGCCTTAAGCCGGTTACGAATATCCGGCGCGGTCATAATGCTGCCGTTGGAAGCCATCGGGTTTCCGCCAATCACCAGAAAAAAATCCGTGTGATCAATATCTGGAATCGGAAACAACAACTGATGACCAAACATTTCCAGACAGGCCAGCATATGGGGCAGTTGATCTACCGACGTCGCGCTATAACGATTTCGGCTGCCCAGCGCCCGAATAAATGGCACCAGCATCAACAACGCACCATGATTATGGGCGGTGGGATTTCCTGCATAAAACGCCACGGATTCACGGCCGTAACGATCGCGAATACCCAGCAGACGCTCGGCAGTTTCATCCAGCGCCTGCTCCCAGGAAATTTCCTTCCAACCCTCTGCGGTGCGTTTCACCGGTGCCCGCAAACGATCCGGATCCTGATGAAGATCCTGCAAGGCCACCGCTTTCGGGCAAATATGCCCCCGGCTGAACGGATCTGCCTGATCGCCCCGAATCGCCACAACCTGATCGCCGTCCACCTCAATCTCAATGCCACACATAGCTTCACAGAGATTACAGGTGCGGTAATGTTTATGGCTGGCCATGGATATCTCCTCAATACGTTGTGCCACGCTCGAACGTCAGTCTGCCGCCCACGGGCACGGCACTCAAGGCCGGAATCCCATAATGCCAACAGCCGCCTAAGCCGACAAACCGGGAATCATTACCCCATATTCACATTAATTCAGTGAAATCAGAGATCTTATTCTCCGGGCTCAGAATAGTTGGTCTTCCTCCGGTGGGCCGGTAGACTGAATCCAGGTTGTTTCCCGGACACCACAAGGATGCCTGTGCCCTACGTCACTACCTTGCCGTTGCCACGCGTACCGCTTCTTATCAGCGGCCTACTGCTATGGCTGCTAGCACTCTCAGTTCACGCCTCGCCGGTGGCCGCTCTGTCCGAACAAGGGAACCAACTTGCGGAGTCCCTGTTCTGGCTGGAGGATTCTGACCATCAACTACAGCCATCAACGGCATTGGCAGCGCTTCGCGCCCAGGGCCACCCCAACGACCGCGGCAATCACCCGGCCTTCGGCTTTCGTCGCTCCGCCATGTGGTTTTACGTTCCGATTCACAATGATACGGATGAAACCGACTGGATTATTCAGGCCGGCCGCCCCCATATGGATCATCTGGACCTCTACCTGTTCGACGAACAGGACCGCCTGATCGCCAGCATGCGGCACGGCGATCAGGTACCCTGGAGTGAGCGCCCCTACCCGCATAGCAACCTGCTATTCCCGCTGGAGCTGCAAGCCGATAGCAAATATACGTTGTTGCTCCGGGCTCAATCCGTGGGAGCCGTTGAGATCCCGATGGCCGCCTTTACGCCCTACGCCTTTCAACAACACGACACCCTCTTTCAGAATTTCGTTGGCCTGTACATCGGCGCCATTACCGTCATGTTGCTATTTAACCTACTGCTGTACTTCTCCATCGGCGATCGTAGCTACCTGATGTACGTTCTCTACCTTGCCAGCCTGCTTGCCTATCTGGCATCCCGCGAGAGCTTACCTTTCCGCTGGCTATGGCCAGACAGTCCATGGCTAAACAACTCCGTACAAGCCGCCTCAGCCATTTTTGGCACCGCCTTTGTCATGTTGTTCGCCAGCGACTTTTTGCAATTAAAAAAATCCCGCCCGCCATTGGGCCGCAGCGTCAACTTTATTGGCTGGACGCTGGTGATTCTGGCGCCATTATCCGCCTTACTGGAAACCGGAATAGTACTGCGCGCCATTACTGCCAGCGCCGGATTTTTAGTTATCCCCCTGCTACTGATATCCATTCAACAAATTTATGCCGGTTATCGCCCAGCCCGTTATTTTTTGCTGTCCTTCAGTCCGCTGGCCATCATGGTTGCGCTATTTATGCTGAAGACTTACTCATTTATAGATAGCAGCTGGTTTATTGATCATGCCTTCGAAATCGGTAGCACTATTGAAGCCTGGATGCTCTCTTTCGCACTCGCCTATCGCTTTACCATGCTTCGCGATGAAAACGAGCGAATTCAGAGAGAAGCCACCGTGGAACTGGAACAGCGGGTTATTGAACGTACTCGCGAGCTGCACAATGCCCTAAATGCCCGCAGTCAGTTTCTTGCCGTGATGAGCCATGAAATTCGCACCCCGCTGAACGGCATTATTGGCACGGTGGATATGCTCAAAGACGATGTTAAGGACAGCGATCATCTGCGACAGCTCCATGTTATTGAGCAATCCGGCAATAACCTGCTGGCGCTAATCAACGATATTCTTGATTACGCCAGCATTGAGTCGGGCAAAATGCCGATTGCCGAAGAGGTCTTTAGCCTGCCCGCCATCGCCAATGAAATCACTGGCCTCTACGCCCATAACGCGCGAATTAAAGGCGTTAACCTGCGCGCCGAAACAGCGCCGAATCTCGGCACTTTATGCCGAGGTGATCCCGTAAGGTTGCGGCAGATTCTGGGCAATTTGACCAGCAATGCGGTGAAATTCACCGAGCAGGGCAGCGTGACCCTGCGGCTCACCCGTGATCGTGATAATGCCGACTATGTGCTATTTGAAGTCGAGGACAGCGGCATTGGCATTCCTGCGGACACCCTCGGACAGTTGTTTGAACTGTTTCAACAGGGCGATGGCTCCACCCGCCGACGCTATGGCGGCACCGGCCTCGGACTGGCCATTTGTCGGCAATTGGTGGAGCTGATGGGTGGCGAGATTGGTGTTCACAGCACCCCCGGCAAGGGATCGCGGTTCTGGTTCCGACTACCACTGCTACAGGTCTCCCCGGCAGAGCGGCAGTCCCATGAATCGGGCAAAGATGCTTTATCGGCAACGCCGTCATCCCGACTGCTTATCGTTGACGACAACCATGTGAATTTATTAGTAGCCCAGGGGCTGGCCAAAAAATTGGGGCACGAAGTGGAGGTTGCAGAAAGCGGCCCGGAGGCACTGGCGGTACTGCTCAATGACAGTCGCCCCTATGATTTGATATTGATGGACTGCGAAATGCCGGATATGGATGGCTTTGAAACCACCGCTGAAATCATCCGCCTGCAAAACGAGGGGCGCATCGCCCCGATTCCGGTGGTCGCACTAACCGCCCATGCGGTGCCTGATAAAATTCGCGCCTGCCATGAAGCCGGTATGGTCAGCCATATCGCCAAGCCCATTAATAGCCAGAAACTGGATCAGGAACTTCGAAAAATCCTTTACCCGGAACAGCCAGACTCATCCGGCATCGCGAGCAATATCCCGTAGCAAACGATCAACAAAGCGCTCCAGCCCTGCCAAATTGGAACAGGGAAATGCCTCGCGGCAGTAGGGCTGATAAATCGGCATTACCGAATCTCCACTACCCCAGCGGCCACGCGCTTCCGGGTTTAACCAGAACAACTGCTGGCAACGCTGGCCAATATGCGCCAACAGTTGCTGTTGCGGCGGCAAATCATTGTTGCGGGCATCACCAAGAATAATCACCGTCGTGTGACGATCAATTCGGGCATCACACAGATCGACAAATTGCTGCAACATGCCACCATAGTCCGTTCCCGGCCCGGCATAACGATCCATCACCTCGGCAATGGCTTTCTCCGGAGGCAACTCATCAAACAGCGTTGTAACTTCGGCAAAGCGCGACGCAAATACAAAGCTGCGCACCGAGGGCACCACATCATTTACCGCATGCAAAAACATCAATAGAAAGCGTGCCGCCGCGCTCACCGAACTGGATACATCGCAGATCACCATTAACTTGGGTTTCTGCCGACGGCGACGACGCCAATGCAGCGCCGCCGGAACACCACCATGCTGGAGTGCGGTTACCGTGGTGCGGCGACCATCCAGACGGCCACGCCGGGCACGCTGCTGACGCCGCCCATGCTTACGAGCCAATCGTCGAGCCATACGCTCGATCTGCTGATGCACACCGCGGAACTCGGATAACAAGCGCAGATTCACTTCACGAATTGTGCTTTCGCGCAACTGGCGGCCATGCTCCCGCGCCTGCAACAGAAACTGTCCGGCCACTTGCTCACGAACCTGTTCGCGCAATTGCTGCCGGGCATCACGTAATTGTTTTTCAAGGCGGCGATCCGCTGGCACCTCACTGTTTGCCAAACGGATAATTTCCTGGTCCAGCGCATCACTGCCCAGCGCCTGCATCACCCGGCGGCCATACAGCCCTTTCTGGGTAATTACCTGAATATTTTCCACCCCGGCCGCCTTGAGCGCTTCCGCCACCTTGCGGTTCAAAGCGCCTGCATCATCATTCAACAACGCCTGACCAAGCTCGGAGTCCGCCCCTGCCCCGCTGCCACCACCCTGCTGCCCCGGCATCCATTGCTTCATTTTATCCAGCAAGGATGACGGCTCCGGTGGCGCCGAAGAAGTACTTCCTGCGGGCCGGGTTTCAAAACGAAAAAAGGCATCAAAACATTCGTCAAAAGCGAGCTTGTCCACCTCGCTTTTCGCCAGCACCATCGCCAGACCCTGCTTCAGACTCTGACGATGCTCATAGCCGATCAACGCCGCCACCCGAACCGCATCAAGGGTTTCCGATGTGGACACCGCCACATCAGCTCCCCGCAGGGCTTTGACAAACTGACCGATCACCTGCTCTGACATATTGCTCTGCTCTAATGGATTTCCTGAAATCAGGCGCGCCGCGAGCTTATCAGCGACGGCAATGCATCCCGGACCTGCCGCAAATCCTCTTCATGCTTAAGCAGCAGATTCAGCGTGCTGTCCACGAGTGCTGCATCCAGCACATCCACATGCAGTAGCAGCAGTGCTTTGGCCCAATCAATAGACTCCGAAATAGCAGGCTGCTTTTTCAGATCCATTTGTCGCAGCCGCTGCACAAAATCCACCAGTTGGGCACGCAATTCCGCAGGCGCCTCGGGAACCCGAACAGCAATAATATTTTGCTCCAGTGCGGCATCCGGGAACGGAATAAACAAATGCAAGCAACGACGCTTTAACGCATCAGATAATTCGCGGCTGTTATTACTGGTTAAAAAAACCAGCGGTTCATGACGCGCCTTAACCGTGCCCAGCTCGGGAATGGATATCTGATAATCCGATAACAACTCCAGCAGGAATGCCTCGAATTCCTGATCCGCCTTATCCACTTCATCAATCAGCAATACCGTAGCTTCATCCGCACGCAATGCCTGCAGCAGGGGCCGAGGCTCCAGAAATGCCTCGGAATAAAAAGCGTCTCCGAGATCCCCCAGTCGCGCCATGCTGGCTTGCAGATCATCGGCGCCCTGCAGGGCACCACCGAGCTGCTCGCGAAGCAGCTGGGTATAAAGCAGCTGCTTGCCGTATTTCCATTCATACAAGGCACGGGCCTCATCAAGGCCCTCATAGCATTGCAGCCGGATCAGCGGCGCCTCAAGAAATGCGGCACTGGCTTTGGCCAACTCGGTTTTCCCCACACCGGGCGGCCCCTCCACTAAAATCGGTTTGCGCAACTGTGCCGCCAGATACACCGCCAGGGCGATCTGGTCATTGCAGATATAGCCCTGACGGGCGAAGCTGTCGCGCACTTCAGCAACGGACTGGATACGGGTTTTCATGCAAAGCCCTTTTCTTAAACAGGCCGTCAGTCTACAGGGAATCGGAATGCACCGGATAACCACCCTCTTTTTTGACTTCGGCGGCGTGATCGCCGACAGCCCGTTTGCCAACCTGTCGCGCTACGAGCGCGAGCGCGACCTGCCGGCGGATTTTATCCGCCTGACCAACGCCGACAACCCGGACACCAACGCCTGGGCATGCTTTGAACGTGGCGAGATTGATCTGGACGAGTTCGACCAGCGCTTCCGCGCAGAAACCCGCAGGCGCGGCCACGAAATCCCCGGCCGTGACCTGATCCCGTTGCTGCAAGTGAGCGTGCGCCCGGCCATGATCACCCTGCTCGACCAGCTACGCAGCAAGGGCCTGCGGCTGGCCTGCCTGACCAACAACCTGCCGGTCGGCGAAGGCCCCGGTATGAGTCAGGACACCACCCACGCCGGCTCGGTGGCCGACGCATTGAAACGCTTTGAATTAGTCCTGGAGTCCTGCCGTGTCGGCACTCGCAAACCCGAGCCTGCGTTTTTCCAGATCGCCTGCGAAAAAATGCGGGTGTCACCGGAAGAAGTGTTATTCCTCGACGACCTCGGCATCAACTTGAAACCAGCCCGCGCAATGGGTATGACCACCATTAAGGTGGTGTCTGCGGAACAAGCCATTGAGGCGTTGTCCGGTTTTTGAGAGAAACAGATCGGAGTGAAGTCCCGGTCTGAGCAACCGTCAGGGGTTGCCGGGACACGCCGTGAACCCATCCCTGGGGGCTTGCGTTCGACATCCATGTCTCACACAGTCCCGGCAACCCCTGACGGTTACTCAGACCTCACATCATGCTGCTTAACAATAGGGAACTGACGGCGGGGCTTAATAAAATTCAGTGCAAAACAATATTGTCCGCATACTGAACGCGTGGCAGCTCAATCGGCTCTTCGATTTCGCTCCAGGATTCTTCCTGCACGGCAAACTGGGCGGAGGTCACTTCGCCCTCAATCAAATCCGGAATGGCATCGAGAAAATGATCAACGTGGTCCGAAGCGAAGTGATCTTCCAGAGCATCCACGGAATCCCACTGCTGCCAGATAACAATCACTTCCGGCGCATCCGCCTGAATGTACACCTCATAGGACAGGCAGCCACTTTCCCGCCGCGACGTTTCCGCCAACAGCTGCACCAGCGCCACCGCCTCTTCACGACGATCCGCCTTCACCGGGATAGAGCCTTTAACAATGATCATTCGGGTTCACTGAGTGAAACTGGGGCGCGGAGTCTAGCATATTGGCGCCGCCATTTCAGGCCGACGTTACCCTGAAGCGCCCGGCGGCATCCCGCGTCAGGCCAGCTGCTGGCGAAAGAAGCTAATCACCCGTTCCAGCGCCTGATGGGTGGGATGCCCTTCGCGATCCACCAGATCCGTAGTCACCACCGAATGGGCGGTGATAGGGATACCATCGGGATTACCCGGCTTGGAGTTGATTTCAATCGCCTCAAACCCGTCACCCAGCTGTCGCTCCAGTTCCCGGAAACGGGCCGCCGGACACAGCGGGTCAGCGGTAAACCGTAAACCCAGCACCCGCACGCCTTCTTCCTCGACGCGCCGCTGCAGAGTGGCGACCACCGCCGGACTGGCATGCAAGCCGCGACGCAAGGCCGGAGCTGGCCCCACCGGCAGGGATGGCTGACTGAGCACCGGCGCCATCAGCCAGGGATCCATAGCCAGCGTTAAAGCAAAATTCCCGGTCAAGCACATACCAATAGCCCCCACAGGACCACCGGTTTCCTCATGGGCCGCACGGGCCAGCCCTCGCAGAAAATCAGTGACCGGACTGGCGCGATGGGCTGATAACACGCTGAACTCACGGCGAATACAGGACGCCGCCATCTGTTGCGCCGCATAAGCCAGCGAAAAGCGCTTGCCCGGCGTACCAAACAAAGACGGCATCAACACCGAAAACCCGGCCTCCACCAAACGGCGGGCAAAGCGTGCCACCTCCGGGGTAATGCCCGGCACCTCATGGATGACCACAATCGCCGGGCCTTCCCCTTGCCGGAATACCGGATAGGTGTAGCCCCCATGGCTAAACTCCTCCACCCGGAAATCTTCCAGCGAATCCCACTGCTTTATCGGCACCGTCGCACTCCTGCTTCCATCGTCCTACCGCTTGACTGACAAACCCCTGATTAACCGACCTACAAACGCAAGGCGCCCCTACAGAGCATCCCGAAAACGGACACTTTCGCCCAACGGCTCACGACCCACCCGAGTGCGATTGGCAGCCACGCTTTCATCCTCATAACCAAAACTGATGCCACACAGAATCGCGGTGCTGTCCGGCTCGCCAAACAGATCCCGAACATCCTGCGGGTAGTAGCGCATCGAACCCTGAGCGCAGCTACCGATGCCAAAGCTGGTCATCACCAGCATCAGGGTCTGGATATACATGCCCACATCCAGCGCCACGGTAACGCCGAACTGGCGCTCCATACCGATAAACGCCACATGGGGTGCATCAAACAATTCAAAGTTGCGCAGACTGGCACGGGCCCGGCCTTCGCGATCATCGCGGGCGATGCCCATGTTGTTATACAACTCCACCGCACAGTCGACCTGACGTTTGCGATAGATGCCCTCAAAATTGGGCAAATGCTCAAAGTCCGGCTGCACCGGATCTCCCTTGGTCACGTGCTCGACCATCCGGTTGCGCAGCTCGTCGCGCATGGCACCGGAGGCGACAAACACTTTCCACGGCTGGATATTGCAGTTCGACGGTGCCAACTGGGCCAGCCCGAACACCTCGTCGAGCACCGCCTGGGGCACCGGATCCGGACGGTAACCGCGCACGGAGCGGCGCTGACGCAGGGCTTCCGCAAGGGGCATGGTTTCAGCGCTAAAAACAGACTCAGACATACACAACTCCTCGATGCAGATTCTGGCAGCGATCACAGTCTGCCGGATTAACGGCGCCTATGATGACTGGCAAAGGAGGACTTCGCGATGGCAAAACTCAAAGCATTACTGACCGGATTGATCATAGGCTTGCTGGGGCACCTCTGAATAACTCCTTGGGGTCTCTGCGGGGCCTGAAGCGTGCAGCTGCAAGGCGTGTTGCGCAGAAAATGGTGGTTCCCTTTTCAAGCAATACAACGCAGCAGATGTGCGCTTCAGGCCCCGCCCTTCGGGGCGTTCAGGCTGGCCC
>PGZG01000060.1 GCA_002840115.1 Gammaproteobacteria bacterium HGW-Gammaproteobacteria-14
CCGCCGCGACCGCGCTCAACTTCGCCGGCCAGACGGGCCAGCCGTAACGGCGCGCGCTGGTTTTCGATCAACAGTTCGCCACTGAGGCCACCGCGAGTGAGTCCGGCACGTACTTCCGGCAAGTGGGATGCGGGAATTTGCGCGCGTATTTCGATGCCGCGATCTGCATAGAGGCTGATTAACCTGTCTCCGGGGCGCACCCGCTCCCCTTCGGCCACATGCAGTGCGGTGATCCGGCCATCGAAAGGCGCCACCACCTGACTACGGGCGAGATCAAGGTCCGCCTGGTCCCGGGCTGCGCGTACCCGTGCGATATCGCTGTCCAGACGGCGCAGGTCATTCTGATAGTTGCTGACGGCCAGTTGACGGGTTTCCAGATTTAACTGCTGGCGGGCCAGATTTTGCCGAGCATCATCCAGCTGGGTTTGTGAGGCCAGATTGGTTTCCCGCAGGCGCTCAAGGCGCGCCACGCTTTCCTGAGCCAGTGCGGTTAACTGCTGCTCAAGGGCCAGCGCCTTTCGGTCGCTCTGGTGGCGATTGATGGCGGCGGCGCGCTGCGATTCTGCCTGAGCCAGCATGGCCTCTGCCTGAGCTCTGGCAAGGGCAGCTTCTCTGGGGTCCAGTTGCAGAATAAGACTGCCGGCTTCAACCCGATCGCCGGGTAGTGATAGTGCCGCCTGTACTTGAGCCGTAACGGCCGAGGACAGGGTGGCGCTGGCGGGGGACTCAATGCGGCCAAACAGTGCCAGCTGCGGGGAAAAGCTGTCGGGGCGAGCGATCTCCACCTGCACTCGCGGACTGGTGTCCTGGGTGGGCTGTTGCGGCGCCGAGGGTTTAAACAGGCTTAGCAGAATAATCAGTGCCAGCGTTCCCAGAACCAGCCGGGGCACCGGAGGCAGGTCACGCCAGCGGTTGGCCGCATTCTGCAGCATTGCTTTCATCGGTAGGCTTCTCCCGGGAGTTAGGTCGTGCGGCAAAACCGGCCCGCTGGTGCTGCATCAGGCAACAATATACCTGTGCAGCAGGGTAACGTGCAGTAGTCGGTATCATTGAGTAAACGCATCTGTGCTTTGTGTTGCATGAATAGCTGGCCATAACCATCACAGTTTGAAACCTTTGTTGTCACCCGATGGCGCTTGTAGCAGTTGAAATACCATGGCGACGTCGGGAAGATGCTTCCACCTTTCACAGTGCCGGAGCCGGCCATGACTGCTGAACAACCTCTCGACAAGATTCTGGTGGTGGATGATGACGCCCGTCTGCGTAGCTTGTTGCAGCGGTTTCTGGAGGAGCAGGGGTTTTATGTTAAAGCGGTGGGTGATGCCGAGCAGATGGACAAGGCGCTGTCGCGGGAGTTGTTTTCCCTGATGGTGCTGGACCTGATGTTACCGGGAGAGGATGGTTTGTCTATCTGCCGACGTTTGCGCGGCGAGGGCAGCGATTTGCCCATCATTATGCTCACCGCCAAGGGCGATGATAATGAGCGTATTGAAGGGCTGGTGCTGGGTGCTGATGACTACCTGGCCAAGCCTTTCAATCCTCAGGAGCTCGATGCGCGCATTCGCGCCGTATTGCGTCGTCGGGTGCGAGATTTGCCAGGAGCGCCCAGCCGTGATCAGGAGTCTGTGAGTTTCGGCCCCTGGTCATTGAATCTGGCTACCCGGGTGTTGCATCGGGAAGGCAAGGAAGTCAGCCTCACTACCGGTGAGTTCGCAGTGCTCAAGGCGTTGGTTCAACACCAGCGTGAACCCCTGACCCGTGATAAGTTGATGAATCTTGCTCGTGGTAGAGAATGGTCCGCGATGGAGCGTTCCATTGATGTTCAGGTGTCGCGTCTGCGGCGTCTTATTGAAGAAGACCCTTCCCGGCCTCGCTACCTGCAAACGGTATGGGGCGTAGGGTATGTTTTTATCCCTGAATAGCTCGCCGACAGCGCGGTGTTTAGTGCGCTATGCTAATGGCCATTGCGGCGTTGTGCCCCTCGCCCTGTTCGTGGAGCTGATCTGATGATGTCCTGGTTTTTGCCGCGTACCGCCTTTGCGCGAGCAGCTTTAATCGCCGCCATGGTAATTGGTCTTAGCCAAGCCCTGAGCTTGGTGTTCTTCGCCCGTAATGCCTACATCCCCGGCATTCGTCAGGCGGCGGAGCTGACGGTACTGCATGCGGATCTTATGTTTGGTGAGGACCGCGACCCGGAAATTGGTGCCCGTCTGGGTGGCGCCATGGGTATTCGGGTGTTTTCAAAACGTCAGGTTATTGGTGATGAGGCACCATTGGTTTTTCGGCCGGTGGTGGATCGTTTTCGTCGCGAAGTTGAAGCGCTTCTTAGTGAGTCGGTTACGGTTTTGTATGAAGATCAGCGTAGCCCGGTGCTCTGGGTAAATGCACCCTCATTCAAAGGCAAGTGGTTGCGAGTGCCGATGAACTTTTTTCGCCACTATGATCGTTATCTGCTGATTGGCTGGGGGGTGACGGTGCCTCTGCTCGCCATTCTTGCGGGTCTCTGGATTGCTCGTGGCATTACCGATCCTCTGCGAAAGCTCGCCCGTGTGGCGAGCGTTGTGGGTCGTGGGGAACCAACACCGTTGCTGGATGATCGTTCGGGCACCCGGGAAATGCAGGCGGTGAACAAAGCGTTTAACCGGATGGCGAGCGATATGCTCTACGCTCAGCGTGATAGGGCTTTGCTGCTGGCAGGCATTTCCCATGACCTGCGTACGCCGCTTACTCGTATGCGACTGTCGGCTGAATTTCTTCAGGATGAAGAGCTGAGAGCTGGAATTATTGCCGACATTGAAGATATGGATGCGATTCTTGAGCAATTTATCGCGTTTATTCGTGACGGTGCTGATGAGGTGCCGGAATTTGAGAGTCTGAATGTATTAATTGAAGAAGTATTGCAGCGTCATGATCGTACTGATATTCGTCTGGAGTTGCATGATGTGCCCCGTTTAATGCTTAAGCGGCTGACGTTCCGTCGGCTGCTCTCCAACCTGATTACTAATGCGGTGAAGTATGGTGCTCAGCCAGTGTTTATCAGCACCGCGGTGAATCGGGGCGAGGTGGTATTGACGGTGCGGGATCATGGTCCCGGAGTGAGGGAGGAAGATGTACCCATGTTGCTACAGCCTTTTTCTCGTGGGGAAAAGGCGAGAACCTTAAGTGGTTCCGGACTGGGGTTGGCTATCGTGAAGCGTATTGTGGATATGCATCATGGTCGGATGAATCTCAGCAATCACCCGGATGGTGGCTTGCAGGTGGAAATTCGCCTGCCCTTCACTGGGCGAATCGTGCCGCCGGAGGCATTGTCATCGCGGGTGCGGTAAGCTGGTTCTATGTAGGGTTTTTCTGTTGAGGGTGGAGCATGCTGCGAAGGCTGCTGGTGACTATTGTTTCGGCCATGCTGGTATCCTCAATATCTTTCGCTGAGCCTGTGGTTGTGCGAGTAAAACTGGAGCCTTTCCCGCCGCTGGTTAATTCGGATGGGTCTGGTCTCGCCCCACAATTGCTCAAACATCTGGAAACCCTGTCTGAGCTGCGCTTCGATATTGAAGTCATGTCTTACAGTCGTGCCAAATTCCTGCTGCAGAATGGCGAGGCCGACTTGATCGGCCCGGTGCCTGTCGGCATGGAAAGCAAGGAATTCTATTTTGATGCAATTGAACTTGATTGGCAGGTGGATACGGCGGCGGATTTGTATGTGATGGATCGAGCGATGCTTGATCAGAAGGAATTGCATGACTTTGATATTGGAACTCCGCTGGGCAATGCGCGATTTTTTGCAGAGTTAACGGGCGTGCCAGCAAGAAACTTTGTTGAAACCACTCTGGAAAGTCTTGTTCAGATGTTGGTGACAGGACGAATTGATGTTCTGTTATTTGAGCGTGCCTCAACATTATCCATGCTTCGGCAAATGAATATTGAAGAGGTTTTCTATCAGAACATGGTGACTATCCCGGCAGGCTTTGCGGTCCGTGCCAATGAAGATGGGCTGCGGCTTAAGACCCTTCTTGATGAGCTGCTGCGCGACGCGGATATTTCTGCATTGTTGGCGGAATATGAACTGTATATGAGCATGCCAGCGGAAGGGCCGGTATCTTTAATGCCATAGTCTGGCGCGGGGCTGCTTTATTGATGCCGGATTTTTATCCGGCTTTATCGAAAGGCCTGGGCGGAGAATTCCAGTCGCTTGCCATTAGGTTTCCCCAGTATTTTATTGTTATGCCAGACAATTTCGCCGTTTACCATGGTGGTATCAATGCGGGCTCCAAAGGTCCTGCCAGCGAAGGGCGTCCAGCCGCATTTATACAGAACCCGCGCTTTGGTGACTGAGGTGTGATTATTCATATCCACTAATACCAGATCCGCATGGTAGCCCTCGCGAATGTAGCCTCGATCAACCATGCCATAACGATCCGCCACGGCATGGCTGGTTTTTCGAACCACCAGGGGCAGGTCAAAAATCTCCCGCTTCACCAGCTCAATTAGCGCTAGCAGTGCATCCTGAACCAGAGGTAGTCCGGCTGGTGCGTCCCAATAGGGCTGGCACTTTTCTTCCAGAGTATGAGGGGCATGATCTGTGGCAATGATATCAATCAGGTCATCTTTGACAGCCTGCAACAATGCTTGCTGATCGGTTGGATATTTAATGGCCGGATTACATTTGATCAGATTGCCAAGTTGTGGATAGTCCGTGTTGTTGAAGTAAAGATGATGTACGCAGGCTTCGGCGGTGATGTTTTTACCGTTTATAGGACCGGCGGTAAAAAGAGCCAGCTCTCGGGCTGTGGTCAAATGCAGTACGTGCAGTTTGCTGTTGTGTTTTTTTGCTAACGAGACGGCCAGTGAAGAGCTGAGCCAGCACGCTTCCTCACTTCTGATGACGGGGTGATGGTCTGCGCTGAGTGCGTTCCCATATTTCTCAAGGGCTGCGGCTTCGTTTCTTTGTATCAGGGGTGTGTCTTCACAGTGAGTGGCAATCAGGATCGGGCATTCGGCAAAAATTCGGTTCAGGGCGTCATGCTGATCCACCAGTAAATCCCCGGTGGAAGCCCCCATAAAGACTTTGACGCCACAGGCCTGGCCAACGGCAAGAGCGCGTATTTCATCAATATTGAAGTTCGAGGCGCCGAGGTAAAAAGCATAGTTGGCCATGCTGCGTCCGGCGGCGCGCTGGTATTTTTCTTCCAGAGCCTCCCGGCTCAGTGTCGCCGGTTTGACGTTGGGCATTTCCATATAGCTGGTAATGCCCCCGGCAACGGCGGCGCGGGACTCCGTGGCGATATCCCCTTTGTGCATCAGGCCGGGTTCCCGGAAATGCACCTGATCATCGATCATACCGGGGATCAGGTGGCGCCCTTTGGCGTCAATGACTACTGCGTTGGCAGGAGCGCTAATGGTTGAGGCAACGCTGTCGATGCGGCCATCGCGAATCAATACATCAGCTTCAGTAATCCGGCCTTCGTTAACCAGACTGGCATTGCTGATCAGTATCGGTGCGGGCACAGCTATGCTCCTGTGAACGGTCTCTTAGTGGCGAGTCCTGAATGGCTTTCGTTGGCGCCGTTAGTCCCTTTCATGGTGTTTCGGGTTGGTGTATCAGGCGGGATCAAGCATAGAGTATTTGTTGTCTTTTGCAACTCTGTTGCATATGCGGCGCATCTGAATAACGCTTTGTGGGCCAGTCTGAAAGCCCTGCGGAGACCCCAAAGTGTTATTCAGAGGTGCGGGGGGCTTCAGCTGCGGGACCAGCGGGTGCCTTCGCGGGTGTCTTCCAGCACAATGCCGGCGGCCAGCAGTTCGTCGCGAATGGCATCGGAGCGGGTGAAGTCGCGGGCTTTTTTCGCGGCATTGCGCTCGGCGATCAGGGATTCGATCTGTTCGCTGCCCATGCCGTCGCTGCCGCCTTTGCTTTGGAACCAGCTAGCCGGATCTTGCTGCAACAGACCGAGCAGGTCGCCGGCGGCAACCAGTTCGGCTTTCAGTTGTGGCTTGTCGTCGACTTCGGCTTTGTTCAGTTGTGCGGCAATGGCGTGCAGGGCGCTGATGGCTCCGGCGCTGTTCAAATCATCCTGTAATGCCAGAAGCACGGGATGATCATCAGGTAATTGATAGTCTGATTGAGCGGTAACTGATTCGCCACGGCCGAGCAGGGCGTAGTACAGGGAGTCGATAGTTGATTCCGCTTGCTGCAGGACTTCTTCGCTGAAATTCAGCGGCGAACGATAGTGTGAAGACAGCAGCGCAAAGCGCAGCACTTCGCCGCGATACTGTTTTAGCAGCTCACGCACCAGACGGAAGTTGCCGAGTGATTTCGACATTTTTTCGCCATCAATATTGATATAGCCGTTATGCATCCAGTAACGGACATACTCGGTATCGTGGGCGCAGCAGCCCTGGGCAATTTCATTTTCGTGATGTGGAAAAATCAGATCCTGACCGCCGCCATGAATATCAATAACGTTGCCAAGATGACGGCTGATCATGGCCGAGCATTCAATGTGCCAGCCCGGACGACCGCGGCCCCAGGGGGAGTCCCAGCCCGGCTGGTCATCACTACTGGGTTTCCACAGGACAAAGTCGCCTGGATATTTCTTGTAGGGCGCAACCTCAACGCGAGCACCGGCAATCATGTCGTCCAGCGAGCGTTTTGACAGGCGGCCATAGTTCGGCATCGACTCCACCGCGAACAGCACATGGCCTTCGGCGGCATAGGCGTGGCCTTTGCGAATCAGCGTTTCGATCATGGTGATCATGTCGCCCACATGGTCCGTGGCGTAGGGCACGATGGTTGGCGGCAGTGCATTCAGTTGCGCCATGTCTTCCGCATAGGCGGCGCTGAAGCGATCGGTAATCGCGCTGATAGGTTCGCCAATATCCCGCGCAGCGGTCATGATCTTGTCGTCAATATCCGTGATATTACGGGCATAAACCACATGGTTTTCACCATAAAGGCGGCGCAATACCCGAAATAGCAAATCAAACACCACCACCGGGCGGGCATTGCCGATATGCACGTAGTTGTACACCGTCGGACCACACACATACATAGTCACCCGGTTCGGGTCGAGCGGGGTGAAAGCTTCTTTTTTACCGGTCAGGGTGTTGTGAATCTGCAGAGACATTATTTTTTACCGTAAAGCTGATCCGGGCTGATCAGCGGAGTTTTATCGAGTTCCACTTCATCGCCATCGACGCGCCAGAAAAAGCAGTCGCGGCGGCCGGTGTGGCAAGCCGGGCCGGTTTGATCCACGTCCAGTAGTAGTACATCGCCGTCGCAGTCGATGCGCATGCCAACCAGTGTTTGCGTCTGGCCGGACGACTCACCCTTGCGCCACAAGCCACCACGGGAGCGAGAGTAATAACAGACCCGCCCAGTGCTGAGGGTTTCTTCAATGGCGGTACGGTTCATCCATGCCACCATCAGGATTTCACCGCTGTCATGTTGGCGAGCAATGGCGGGTACCAAGTCAGCATCGTTATAGCCCAGATTGTCGAGGGCCTCGCTCAGGGGGACGCGAAAGCCGCTCGGTTGCTGTTCGTTATCTTTGAACATGGCTGCTTTCCGATAATTATTGCGGCATCCGGGTTTGCTCTGTCAGTAACGCCACCGCTGCATCCAGCGTCATCACTTCCGTATCCTGACTGCCGAGACGACGAATCGCTACCTGACGCTCCGTCGCTTCCTTTTCACCGAGCACCAGAATAACGGGTACTTTGGATTTTGAATGCTCGCGAACTTTGTAGCCGATTTTTTCATTGCGAAGATCAAGCTCTGTGATCACGCCGGCGGCGGTCAGTGCTTTGGCTACTTCGCGGGCATAGTCGTCCACGGCATTAGTGATCGTCGCTACCACCACGGGCAGCGGCGACAGCCACAGCGGCAGGTAGCCAGCGGTGGATTCGATAACAATGCCGAGGAAACGTTCCAGCGAGCCGAGTACGGCGCGATGCAACATAACCGGGCGGTGACGCTGGGAATCTTCGCCCACATATTCGGCGTCGAGGCGTTCCGGCAGAACAAAATCCACCTGCAGCGTGCCGCATTGCCAGTCACGCCCGATGGCGTCGCGCAGTACGAACTCCAGTTTCGGACCGTAGAATGCGCCTTCGCCCGGGTTCAAAACATAGTCCAGACCGACGCTTTCTACTGCGGACTTCAGGGCCGCCTCGGCGCGATCCCAGGTTTCATCGGAACCGGCCCGATTGGCCGGGCGATCAGAAAACTTCACCACAATTTTGTCAAAACCGAAGTCGCTGTAGACCTCGCGCAGCATCGTGATGAAATTGGCGGTTTCGCCGTTGATCTGGTCTTCAGTACAGAAAATATGCGCATCATCCTGACCGAAGGTGCGAGCGCGCATCAGTCCGTGCAGGGCACCGTGAGCCTCGTTGCGGAACAGGGTGGTGAATTCGCCCAGTCGAATTGGCAGATCGCGGTAGCTTTTCAGGCCCTGATTAAAGATCTGCACATGGCCCGGACAGTTCATTGGCTTAATGGCCATATCGCGGTGATCATGGGTGCAGACGGTAAACATATCGTCGCCGTATTTATCCCAATGTCCGGACTGCTCCCACAGTTTGCGGTCCATCATCTGCGGAGTGCTGACTTCCTGATAGCCATTGCGCTCCATCTTGCCACGGATATAGCTTTCCAGAGTGCGGCGCAGGCGCCAGCCCTTGGGGTGCCAGAACATGCTGCCGACAGCCTCTTCCTGCTGATGGAATAGACCCATTTCGCGGCCAAGCTTACGGTGATCGCGCTTTTCTGCTTCCTCGATTTGTTTGAGGTAGGCATTCAGCTCATCTTTATTGCGCCAGGCGGTGCCGTAGATACGCTGTAGCTGCGGGTTGTTGCTGTCGCCACGCCAGTAGGCGCCGGCCACTTTGGTCAGCTTGAAGCCATCGCCGAGTTTGCTGGTGCTGGGTAGATGCGGGCCTCGGCACAGATCGATGAAGTTGCCTTGACGGTACAGGCTGACTTCCTGATCGGCCGGCAGGTCGCGAATAATTTCGGCCTTGAAGGTCTCGCCCATTTTCAGGAAGAACTCGGTGGCTTCGTCGCGATCCCACACTTCCCGACGGATGTCCTCGTTGCGCTTGACGATGTCGTGCATGCGCTTCTCGATCGCCTTGAGGTCCTCTGGGGTGAAGGGTTGCTCACGGTGGAAATCGTAATAAAAGCCGTTTTCAATAGTCGGACCGATGGTGACCTGGGTGCCGGGAAATAGCTCTTGCACCGCTTCCGCCATGATATGGGCGGCGTCATGGCGGATCAGCTCCAGACCGTCGGCGTCATCGCGGGTGATGATTTGCACCGTGGCGCCGTCCGGCAGGGGCAGGTAAACATCCGTGAGCTGGCCATCCACCTTTACGGCAAGGGCCTGTTTGGCCAGTTTCTTGCTAATTCTTTCAGCGAGATCCAGCCCGGAAGCGGGTTGGTCAAAAGCCATTACTGCCCCGTCGGGCAGTCGGTAGGAGATGCTCATGGTGATTCATCACGACTGGTGGTTACTGAACCGCAGAAGTCTAGGGAATCCGCACCCCCTTTGCCAGCCTTGGGGCTGTCGGCCTATGCTATCTTCCTTGCAACACCCTTTTCGATATCACAGGCTTTGGGCGGCATGACAATGGACCTGTCCGGCGAAATATCCCTGCAGCATTATCAGCGACTGGTGACGGTGGCTCAGCGAATCACCGCGCAACACGATATATCGCGTTTGTGCGAAACCGTGTTGGAGGAGGCTCGAGCCCTCACTCAGGCGGATGGCGGCACCCTGTATATGGTGGA
>PGZG01000061.1 GCA_002840115.1 Gammaproteobacteria bacterium HGW-Gammaproteobacteria-14
GGTGGCACGTGAATAACGCGGATGCCACCGGCAAGGCGCTGGCTCGGGTACGTTGGCAAGAGGGTGAAATACCACACCTGAGTTTACTGGCTATGATTGGAGAGGGTCGCTCCGAGGTTGCTGCCGATTATATTCCGCTGCTGATGCTGGGTGAGGGTGCTGCAGACTGGTTGGGTCAGGCATTTGTGGGCGGCACTTTGGGGAGTGGAGTTTTTCTCCATGAAGGTCCTGTCAAGATCGACCCACGACGGCAGCAGGACAGAACACTGCAAATGGCCTTTGCCGGTGAGCAGCTGGCGCTGAGCTTTTTGCCAGACTGGCCAGTGGTCAGTGAGTTGAGCGCAAAGGTCCTGATTGATGGTCGGCACATTATTGGCCGGGATGTTTCTGCCCAGCTGCTGGGCAGTCGACTGCGCTCCGGACTGGTGGACATCCCCGGTTGGCAAGATGGTGAGGCGCCACTACTGACCGTTGAGAGGGCACTGACAGGGCCAATGAACAGCGTGCAGATGCTGTTTCGAGACACCCCGTTGGCTGAGCAGTTACCGGATGAGCTGGGTGACTGGTCCGCGCCAGAGGGTGCCTATCAGGGCCGTCTGGTATTGCGCTGGCCGCTGGGGTCGGAAACGCTAGAGGTGCCACAGGTCCGAGCCAGCGGCATTATTCAGGGCGCCAGTCTAATTAATAGTTCACGGCGTTTGCGTGTCGATGGCGTTAGCTCCGAGTTTAGCTTTGATCTTGAGGATGGCATTCAGATGCCGTCATTCACCGGCGAGCTGTTTGATACCCGGGTTCATGGCTCGGTGTTGACCGAACGCGGGCAAACACGGCTGCAATGGGATGGTCAGGTGGGGCTAGGGCCATTGGCTCAATGGCTGGATGTCGATTTGCCTGCGGACGTTTCCGGAGATCTTGTCTATCAGGCGCGTTTGAGTCTGCCGTGGCGACAGAGTGGCGAGGTCCAGCTGTTGGTGGACTCTGATATGAGGGCTGTCGCCATGCAGTTGCCAGAGCCACTTAACAAGCCCGCAGGGCAAGCGGCGCCAACCTCTTTGTTATTGACAGTCACTGAGCAGGGGGCAGATATCAGTATTCGCTATCAACGCTGGCTGGCGTTGCGGGCGCGACAGCAGGGGGGGGCTATTCAAGGGCTTCGAGTGCAGTTTGGTGGTCAGTCAGCGCCGCCACCGGATAACGATGGAGTGCATTTCCAGGGTCGCTTAAGCACTCTCAAGCTGGACCCTTGGTTTGACTTTGTCGCTGAACATACCAGTGCGGGGGAGCCATTGCCGAGACCGTCGCTGAATGTGGCGATTGATCAGTTTGAAGCCTTTGGTTTTACCACAAGGGATATTCGATTTACCGGAGCAGATCAGGGCGACGACTGGCAGCTTCGCGCCCGCTCTGATGACGTCGATGCCAAGCTGACACTGCCTGCAGGATATACACTGGCGAGTGATAGTCCGTTAACTCTCAATGCTGATAGGTTAGTGCTGCGTCGCAAGGGGACGGATAGCGGTCGAGCTTTGTCACCGTTATCTGTTCCACAAATGGATGTTGCCATTGCATCCATTATTCTGAATGAGGTGGATTATGGGCGTTGGCAGTTTCGTAGTCGCCGTCACCGCCAGGGTGTGGTAATCGAAGACGTTGATGCCTTTTGGCGTGGCACCAGTATCGCCGGTCGTCTTGAATGGACGGAGTCCCGAGCTGGGCAGCAGGCCAGTTATTTTGTTGGCAGTCTGGAAAGCCGCAATCTGGGGGGCAGTTTGCGGCAGTGGTCTCTTCCCGAGTTTATTGAAAGTGATCAGGCCAAGGTGCTGCTCAGTGTGCGTTGGCCAGACAATCCTTTTGCGCTGGATCCGCTGGCACTGGATGGCACCGTGGCTCTGGAGTTTGGCTCCGGTCGCTTTCCCCGTGCCGACTCCAAAACCTCAGCGCTTCGAGTCCTCGGGGTTTTCAATATGGGCACCGTGAGTCGCCGTTTGCGGCTGGACTTTACTGACCTCTACCGCCGAGGCTTGTCGTTTGATCAGCTCAGTGGTGATTTTCGAATTAACGGCAGCATGTTGGCGACGAATAATGTTCTCATAAAGTCTCCCTCGGCAGAGTTCCGGGTGCGTGGCGAAATGGATATGGAAAATCGTACGCTCGATAACTACATGGAGGTGACATTGCCGGTGTCATCCAATTTATATGTCGGTTGCCTTGCCGGGCCTGCAGCCTGTGCCGGTATTTTTGTGGTGGATCGGTTATGGGGTGAGCGTCTTGAGAAAATGACCTCGTTAGGTTATCTGGTGACCGGTGATTGGGATAACCCGAAGGTAGAGGAATCGCCCTCAACGCCTGGTGGGCGTTATTCAGAGGCGCCCTAGTCATGAAAATTGCGGCGATACAGCACTGCGCGGGTAGTGATTGGCACGGCAATCTGGTGGGCATGGCGGAGCAGATTGATGTTGCCGTGGATGCCGGTGCTGCTTTGGTGGTGCTGCCGGAAAACTTTGCCTGCTATGGCGGCGATTACAGGGCTTTGGCCGTCGATGAAGCACCACTTTTACCGCAATGGTTGCAACAGCAGTCCCGTCATCATGGGGTCTGGATATTGGCCGGCAGCGTGCCGTTGGCGACGCGCCCGGACGGCAGCCCGGTACCGGCTCCGCGCGTGCGAACGGCGACGTTGGTGTACTCGCCAGACGGTGAATGTGTTTCCCGTTACGACAAACTGCATTTGTTCGATGTTGATGTTGGTGATGCGCAGGGGCGCTATCAGGAGTCCGACTTATTTGAGCCCGGCGATGCGGTTGTGTTGACGAATATCGGCGGTCTGCAGGTCGGTTTGATGATCTGTTATGACCTGCGCTTTCCATTGCTTGCCCAGCGGTTACGGGATCGCGGTGCAGAGCTACTGGTATATCCCAGTGCGTTTACGGCTCTGACCGGGCGGGCACACTGGGAGGCACTGTTGCGCGCCCGCGCCATTGAAAATGGTTGTTTTGTGTTGGGGGCTAATCAGTGCGGGCAACATCAATGTGGACCGGACAGTGCTCCACGACACAGCTATGGGCACAGTATGCTGCTTGATCCCTGGGGTGGCATTGTCGCTGCGCTGAGCGATCAGCCCGGTATACTGATGGCCGAACTGGATCTTGCGCTGATCCAGAATACTCGTCGCCGTTTGCCGCTTCAGCAGCACCAGCGGCTGACCATTACTTTACCGGATGACCTACGTGACCTTTGATGCTCTGACTGCTGCACGCACTACCTTGCTAGACCCCGCGCAACTCAATGACGAAATGCTGGTTTCGCTGCTGGCGGGTTTGAGTGGTCCGTCGGTGGATTATGCGGACCTCTATTTTCAGCACAGTGAGCATGAATCCTGGGTGCTGGAAAATGGTTTGGTGCGTGATGCCTCCTACAATCTTGAGCGAGGTGTCGGTGTTCGCGTAATCAGTGGTGACCGCGCGGGGTTTGCTTACAGCGACGACATCACCCTGCCGAGCCTCCGTGATGCCGGTGTTGCTGCCCGGGCTATCGTACGTCAGGGCGCCAGCGGCAGCGCGCCTCTTGTGAAAACAGCGGGCCTGAAAGCATCGGCAGCAAGTAGCCTGTATCGCGGTGATAACCCCATCCCCTTGTGGGAGTCGGCGCGCAAGGTAGCGCTGCTGCAGCGTCTTGACAGGTTGGCACGATCTCTTGATCCGGTGGTTTCGGAGGTCACGGTCAGCTTAAGTGCGGTGCATGATACGGTGTTGGTCGCGGCCACCGACGGAACGCTGGCGGCGGATCGGCGTCCATTGGTGCGGTTAAATGTGTCTGTGATTGCCGAGCGTAATGGTCGTCGTGAGCGTGGTAGCGCGGGCGGTGGCGGTCGGGTGAGTCTTGATTGGCTGGAAGCAGAAGGGCGGGCGGACAACTGGGTGCGCGACGCGGTTCGTCAGGCACTGGTCAATCTTGAGGCCATTGCTGCACCGGCGGGCACGATGCCGGTAGTGCTGGGCGCGGGTTGGCCCGGTGTGTTGTTGCATGAGGCTGTGGGTCATGGGTTGGAGGGAGATTTTAACCGCAAGGGGACCTCCATGTTTGCCAGCCGGCAGGGGGAGTTGGTGGCGTCGCCGCTGTGTACCGTAGTGGATGATGGCACCCTGCCGGACCGCCGTGGATCCCTGTCCGTGGATGATGAAGGCACGCCATCCAGCTGCACAACTCTGATCGAAAATGGCCGGCTGGTGGGGTATATGCAGGACAAAATGAATGCCCGCTTGATGGGGGTTGCTGCCACCGGTAACGGCCGCCGTGAATCCTATGCCCATCTGCCCATGCCGCGGATGACTAACACCTATATGTTGCCCGGTGAGCAGGACCCTGCGGAAATTATTGCTTCGCTGGAACGCGGTATCTACGCCGTTAACATGGGAGGCGGTTCCGTGGATATCACCTCCGGGCGGTTTGTGTTTTCCACGAGCGAAGCATATTTAGTGGAGAACGGCAAAATTGTTGCGCCGGTACGGGGCGCTACTCTGATTGGCAGTGGTGCGGAGGTGATGCAAAACATCAGCATGGTTGGCAACGATCTTGCCCTCGACAGCGGTATTGGAGTTTGCGGCAAGGATGGTCAGTCGGTTCCAGTAGGCGTTGGTCAGCCAACACTGCGGGTTAATGCCCTGACCGTGGGAGGCACCGCGTGAGCTACGCTGCTGGAAAGCACAGCGCTCGTTAGCTCCGGGGTGGGCTCTGCGACGGGTAGCCGCCCTTCGGTATTGCCGGTACAATTGCTAGCGGTGCAACTGCGCACCACTTTTGCCATATTTATCAGGATGCTTCGGTGCTTTATTCTCCGGTTGCCTTGATCTTCCCGACTTTCGTCCCCGCCCGCTGGCGATGGTGATGTAACCTGCCGTGCGCCAGACGCCGGCCCCTGTGGACATCACTTAGCGCAGAAAACCGGGAATCCGTTATGTCATCCAGACCTACCGCGCAGCTCACTGCGGAACAACTCCAGACCTATCTTGAGGCCGGCTTCAATCGCGTACCTGTGGTGCGTGAAGTGCTGGCGGATCTTGATACACCGCTATCCGCCTATCGCAAACTGGCGGCGGCACCCTATACCTATTTATTTGAGTCCGTGCAGGGTGGTGAGCGCTGGGGGCGTTACTCAATGATTGGTCTGCCGGCCAAGGAAGTCGTTCGGGTATACGGTGAGCGCATTGAGATCACTCAGGGGCACCTTACGGAAACCGTGTACGGGGACCCGATTGCCTGGATTGAACAGTACCGTCAACAGTTTCGGGCGCCGGAAGTGGAAGGTTTGCCACGCTTTAATGGTGGGCTGGTAGGTTACTTCGGTTATGACAGCGTACGTTACTTCGAGCCGCGTCTTGGCCCGGCTCGGGGTAAAGATACCATCGGAGCGCCGGATATCTTATTGATGCGTTCGGAAGAAATTGTTGTTTTCGATAATCTCCGAGGCAGTTTGTTTTTGCTGGTGCTGGTGGACCCGAACGATGCCGATGTTCTCGGGAATGCCAATGCCCGACTGGATGCTCTGGAGCGCCAGTTGCGCGCACCGCTCGCGGAACCGGAGCCCCATCGCGGCACGCCGTTGTCTGAAACGGAGTTTATTTCCGAATATCCGGAGGGGGACTTCAAGGCTGGGGTTGAAAGGATTCGTGAATACACGCTGGCTGGCGACATTATGCAGGTGGTGCCATCGCAACGTATGTCGGTGCCCTATAACGCGGCGCCGCTGGATCTGTATCGGGCATTGCGTTACCTGAATCCGTCGCCGTATATGTTTTATCTGGATCTGGATGATTTTCATATCGCCGGATCGTCACCAGAAATCCTCACTCGCATTGAGCATGGCATGGTGACCGTGAGGCCTATTGCGGGAACTCGTCGCCGTGGCCACTCAGAGCAAGAAGATCTGGCTCTGGAACAAGAGCTTTTGGCGGACCCGAAAGAAATTGCCGAGCATTTGATGCTGATCGATCTGGGGCGTAATGATGTTGGTCGGATTGCCGAGCCGGGTAGCGTGCGCGTTACTGAGAATATGCGAGTGGAGCGGTACTCCCATGTGATGCATATCGTCTCCAATGTCGAAGGCAAGCTAAAGCAAGGCTATGGTCCGCTAGAGGTGCTGAAAGCGACCTTCCCTGCGGGAACCCTCAGTGGTGCGCCGAAGATTCGCGCCATGGAAATTATTGATGAGCTGGAACCGGTGAAGCGCGGAGTCTATGGCGGCGCGGTGGGCTATATCGGCTTTAACGGTGAAATGGATACCGCGATTGCTATTCGCACGGCGGTGATCCGGGATGGTCGTCTGTATATTCAGGCCGGTGCTGGCGTCGTGGCAGATTCTGTTCCGGCGCTGGAGTGGAAAGAAACCATGAATAAGGCTCGGGCTATTTTTACCGCCGTCAATATGGTGTTGTCGGGTCTGGAGGTGCGCTCATGAGTCGCGTGCTGATGATCGATAATTACGATAGTTTTACCTGGAATATTGTTCAGTATTTGCAAGAGCTGAATGCGGAAGTGATCGTTAAGCGCAATGATGAATTGTCGCTCGATGACATTGCTGGCATCAAAGCAGACAAGCTGGTGATCTCGCCGGGGCCTTGTACGCCGAATGAAGCGGGTATTTCCATGGCGGCCATTGAACACTTTGCAGGCCGGTTGCCGATTCTTGGCGTCTGTTTGGGGCACCAGAGCATGGGGCAGGTGTTTGGTGGCAAGGTGGTTCGTGCTCGTCAGGTAATGCATGGCAAAACCTCGCCGATTTATCACAGCGGCAAGGGGGTTTTCAGCCAGCTACCATCACCCTTTACTGCCACCCGTTACCATTCTTTGGTGGTGGAAAAGGATAGCCTGCCGGACTGCTTTGAGATCACCGCCTGGACGCAACAGGATGACGGCAGCATGGATGAGATTATGGGTCTGCGCCACAAGACGTTGGACGTGGAGGGGGTGCAGTTCCATCCCGAATCTATCCTCACCGAGCATGGCCATGCCATGTTGAAGAATTTTCTCGACGGAGCACGCTGATGGATATTCGCGAAGCGCTCGCCCGGGTGGCGGAGAATCTTGATCTCAATGTCGACGAGATGCGCCAGGTAATGCATCAGATTATGACTGGCGGCGCCACCGACGCGCAGATCGGTGCTTTTCTGATGGGCTTGCGCATGAAAAGCGAAACCATCGATGAAATTACCGGTGCTGTGCAAGTGATGCGTGAGTTGATGACGCCGGTTGAAGTGGGTGGGCTGCCTTATCTGGTCGATATTGTCGGTACCGGTGGCGATGGCGCCAATCTGTTTAATGTGTCCAGTGCTTCCTCGTTTGTTGCCGCCGCCGCCGGTTGTCATGTTGCCAAGCATGGTAATCGTTCGGTGAGTTCAAAGAGTGGTGCCGCCGATGTGCTTGAGGCCGCCGGTATTCGTCTTGATTTGAATCCGGAGCAAACTGCTCGCTGTATCCGTCAGGTGGGTGTTGGTTTTATGTTTGCGCCGAATCACCATAGCGCTATGAAGCATGCCATTGGCCCCCGTCGTGATATGGGATTGCGTACGATTTTTAATATTCTTGGGCCGATGACCAATCCCGCTGGCGTTAAACGTCAGGTGGTGGGGGTGTTCTCTGCTCGATTGTGCCGGCCGATAGCTGAGGTGTTAGGCCGTCTGGGTGCCGAGCATGTGATGGTAGTGCATGGCGCTGACGGTCTGGATGAATTCAGCCTGGCGACAAGCACCCACGTGGTGGAGTGGAAAGGCGGCGCACTAACGGAGTATGACATCACCCCAGAGGATGTGGGTTTGCAGTCGGCATCGCTGGTGGGGCTTTCGGTGGCTGATGCGGCAGAATCGCTGGCTCTGATTCGTGATGCCTTTGGCAAGCGCAGCACGGAGGCCGCGAAAAAGGCCGCCGATGTGGTGGCCATTAATGCCGGGGCCGCCATCTATGTGGCTGGTGTGGCAACAACCTTGAAAGACGGTGTGCGGATGGCCGAGGACTTGATCCATAATGGCGAGGCCCGCGAACGTATGAACCAGTTACGTGATTTCACCACGTTGCTGAAAGATCAGGAAGGCATCCAGTGAAGAAAACCGGCACCGTGCTGGACCGCATTCTGGTTCGCAAGCAAGAAGAAGTGGCCGAGCGGCTGAAGCGGAAACCCCTCGCACAAGTGCAGCAGGAGGCGCATGCTCAAGATCCCGTCCGTGGCTTTATCCGAGCTTTGCAAAACAAGCTGGGCCAAAATCTTCCGGCGGTGATTGCCGAGGTAAAAAAAGCGTCTCCATCGAAAGGTGTTATTCGGGAGCGCTTTGTGCCGGCAGAGATTGCTGCCAGTTATGAAAAGGGCGGGGCTGCCTGTTTGTCGGTGTTGACCGATCGCGATTTTTTTCAAGGTCACGAAGATTATTTGAAGCAGGCGCGCGCCGCCTGCTCGCTACCTGTGTTGCGCAAGGACTTTACGATTGATCCGTATCAGGTCTGGGAGGCGCGGGCTATTGGTGCCGATTGCATTTTGCTGATTGTTGCCGCACTGGAAGATGACACCATGGCCGAGCTGTATGCCGCCGCCAATGAAGCCGGTCTGGATACGCTGGTGGAGGTACATACCGGCGAGGAGCTGGATCGTGCTCTTAGGTTGGGTGCGCCGATGATCGGTATCAATAATCGCGACCTGCACACCTTCGAGTTGTCGCTGGAAAATACCTTCAAACTGCTCAATCGTATTCCCGCGGACCGATTGTTGGTTACCGAAAGCGGCATTCTTGCTCCGGCGGATGTGGCGGCCATGCGCGAGCGTCATGTCCATGCGTTTCTGGTTGGTGAAGCTTTTATGCGCGCCGACGATCCTGGTGCTGAGCTACGTCGATTGTTCTGTTGAGTCCGTTTTATGTATATCCGTGAGGTTGCCTCCTTGACTGGAGCGTCGGCATGAACATTCTTGTGATTCTTGGGCATCCCGATCGCAGTAGTCTGAGTGGTGCGCTCGCCGAGGCGTTTGCTGCAGGAGCCTGTGAGGCAGGCGCCACGGTAAAGTTGTTACGCTTGGGTGAGCTGGAGTTTGACCCGATACTCTGGCATGGATATCGCGGTGGCCAGCCACTGGAAGCGGATATTCAGCAAGCGCAGGAGGATATTCTGCAGGCAGATCATCTGGTCTGGGTTTTTCCAATCTGGTGGGGTGGCCTGCCGGCCCTTTTGAAGGGCTTTATTGACCGCGTTTTTCTACCGGGCTTTGCATTCCGTTATCGGCGCGGTTCGAGCCTGTGGGACCGTTTGTTGGCGGGGCGAAAAGCGACGGTGCTGGCGACCATGGATTCCCCCGTTTGGTACTATCGCTGGGTACAGCATCGTCCTGCTTATCATCAGTTGCGGCACAGCATTCTCGGGTTCTCCGGTATTACACCCATGCGCTGGTATGGTTTTGGCCCGGTGCGCACGGCGAGTCAGGCGCAGCGAGAAACGTGGATTGAACAAGCCAGAGTCAGGGGAATAAAAGTGGCGGCTAATGGTCGATGACCTTCGCGGGCATGGCGGCTACACTTCGTTGATTATCCATGGCAGCTTTCGTGTATGACTCAAGCTCCGGTCCTGGTTTTTGATTCCGGTGTGGGTGGCCTCAGTGTCGCTGCGGAGATTCGTCGTCGTCTGCCAGGGTTGCCGCTGCATTATCTGATGGATAGCGCGGGCTTTCCTTATGGCAATAAGGATGACGCCATCCTTATTGAGCGGGTGGTGAAGGTCTGCAGTGAAGCGGTTGCTGCTCAGCAACC
>PGZG01000062.1 GCA_002840115.1 Gammaproteobacteria bacterium HGW-Gammaproteobacteria-14
ACACGGCATAGAGCGAACCCAGGATCAGGCCCGCCGCTGTGACAGCAGCGATCAAATAGCGATTATCAAGCAGTAGCCCCCACAGTTTCTGAAGGTCGATTTCATCGTTTTGAAAACGCTGCAATGGAATGTTTGCATCCGTGTTGGACATTAATCTGATTCCTGTTTAAAGACGCGCCAGCCAAGCTGTGCTGGCGCGTTCAATCAATTCATACACATGCTCAAAGGTGTCACGATCACGCCGATAAGGGTCGGGAATATCTGCACCACCACTCCAGTGATCCAGTAAAAATACTTTACCGCTAGCCGCAGGATATCGTTGCATCAGCTCATTACGCTGTCGCTTTTCCATAACCAAGAGCAGGTCCGCGGTATTGCTTATAAGGCTGTCCAGCTGGCGCGCCTGATGAGAAGGACAGTGCAGCCCTCTACTCTCTGCGACTTCCCGTGCCAGTGGCGCCATATCTTGCCCAACAACCGCAATCAGACCGGCAGAGCTAATCTGTTTTCCCGGCACGCCAGCAGCAAGGATGGCCGCGGCGGTCGGGCTACGGCAAATATTGCCATCACATATAACCACTATTCGGTTAAACACGCCTTACAACCTGTCTAATTCACGCTCGGTGCGCACACCAAGGAACAGCGCGCTTACCGTTGGCAACAGGTTGCTGATAATCCGATTCCAGCGAGCAATAGGCGCCGCGGTAACATACACAATATCCCGGGGCTGCATTTCAAAGTGATCCGCCAGCACCAACGCGGTGGCACTGCGAGCATTTAACTGAAAGACATGAATCCGTGGTTCACCATTTTCTTCCACTGCACGCAATACAAAAATACCACGAGCATTGGCAGATAATTCATTGATGCTACCCGCATCCGCCAGAGCACCAGCCAGCGAAAGCCCATTACGGTCCATCATGACCTTACGTGGCTGACGCACTTCGCCGAGTACAAAGACCTTGCTGTCATCGTTGCGCGACACATGCAGCACATCGCCATGCTGCAGCAACACATTAACGCTGGTATCTCCTTGCAGATAAAGTGCTGCCAGCGACAAAAGATATTCTTGCCCATTACGGGTCAGGGTCACTCGGCGCCAATCTGCTTCTGGTAAAAAATCGCCGGAGGCACTAATGGCATCAATTACCCGCAACGGAACATTACTGACAGGTAATGGACCAGGGCTACTCACTGCTCCAGTGATATAAACCCGCTGTGAACGAAACGCCGCGACAGTAACGTCCACTTGCGGAGATTCGATATAACGACGGAGCTTCTCGGTGATCTGTTCACGGATGGTGGCAACATTAAGACCGGCCACCTGAAAACGACCTACATAAGGATAGAAAATGGTGCCATCCGCATGCACCCAGTTGCCTGCTTCCGCAGCGCTACGCATGGAGCCCGCCGGAATAGTCAGCTCCGGGTGTCCCCACACCGTGATGCTAAGTACATCCCCAGGGCCAACCCGGTAATCGTACTCCTCCGGCTCCTGAGTCAGGATCTCCGGCACACTCACCATATCCGGGGCAGTCGGGCTGAGCAATCCGGTATCGATTGCATACACCCGAACAATGTCCGGCAAGGATACGGCATCATCACTGGATTTCGGAGATCCCACCTTCAAGTGTGAGCCGGGAAACACGGTGCAACCGCTCAGCAACAACACACTCAGCACCAATAACCCGATACGGCGGAAATACACTCTTTTCATAAGGTAGTCACTATCCCTAATAACGTGCCGGGCGGTATTCCCAGCTGGCACTAACGGTGCTGCGCTCTGGCAACCCAGCAACCATAGGTACATTTTTCGTTGAATGCTGGGCTGCAAGCGTAAAACGTCCCCATGCCAGCGGCAAACGATAACTCAACCCAATAACATCCGTGCGAGTAGCCTCACTGGCTAACGCCAGTGGTGGCACCGGGCTTAAAGACCCAGGTCTGACCACGCCTTCCTGATTCAGGTTGGCATGCGCCAGAGTAATGCCTAACTCATGCTGGTTGGCAAAATATTGTCGAAACGCCAATACCAGCACCTCGGCATCGCGCTCCCAAGTGCTGCCCATATTGCGGCTCTTGTAACGCAAACCGGTTACATAATTCATGTGCTCATAGGCGACACCGGGAAGCTTTTCACTAAGCCAGGCGCCAACCAGAGTATTACTGGCTTCAAGCACCCAGCGCTGGCTGCCCCGACCAATATGACTACCAAGCTCCGCCCCCGCGAGGTAGATATACTTGGCAGGCATCATTCCAGCCTCATCTTCGCCAATCATCTGGCCATACAAAGCCAGTGTATTCTCCCCCAGTAACCGACTGTAACGGACATCAAAACCAGCCATCTGATCGCTCGGGTCGTCTTGATTACTGGCAAACCCGCTGCTTTCAGCATTGTCCCTCCCCACCAGAGCATAAAAGAAAGTATCAGCCCCTTTGGGACGACCTTCCCCTGCCCACTGGATAGTCCTGCTCAAGCCGATTTCGAGACTACTGGCGGGCTTGAAACTGGCTCGCATACCAATCAGCTGGCTGCGCGCCGGGTCCCGTTGATGCTCTAGCTGGGCAACGAAGATATTTGCCTGCCAATGACCGATCCAGCTCAGCCAACGACTCTGAAACGGGGTACTCTCCATTCGGCTAATAAACACCGCAGGCGCCGGGCGGGCATTGTGGGACAACACCAGTGAGCTTTGCCAGCCCGGCCCCCACCAACGATCCACGGCACCAACCCCCAGCGCCCAGTTACCCATGGCGGCGGCCATATAGCTGCCATCAAGACGGCCTTTATCCTGCTCACTATCAGCAAAGCTGGCGTCGAGGCGGGCATCAAACCGCGTACTACTGAGACCGACACTGGCACTGACCATCGCCCGCTCTCGGGGGCTAGCCGCAAAACCTCGCCACAGCATGGGCTCATTAGCGCCACTTAAAGTAACGCCGTATCGCGGGCCGCTGCCTGTGGCGCGGGCGCGTTCGTCCAGTACATAGCGACGCGCTGCATTACGACAATGTTCGGGGAGGTCCGCATGATCAAGGGCGCTGAGATCCGTCCAGGCCAGCGGCCAAGTGGTGACCGGCACGGAAAGGCACTGCTGATCTGCCAGTTGCTGAATACTGTGACGAAGCTTTTCATCGTCCGCCGGGGTCCACCAGCCTGCGTTAGCCAGAAGCGGGAAGAACACCAGAAAACCACTTAACAGACGTAAGAAAATCAATGAATTCCCTATCCAATATGGCAACTTCCAAAACCGGATTCTAGCGACTCAGCAGACAACATTACAGAGATTGCAGATAACAGGAGAGCGCTGTCAGCGATTAGGTCTCCACGCTATAAGAAAAAGCACAGCAAGAAAAGAAATGAACCCGAGGCACACAGCCACAGAGAGCCAAGTATGCCTCGGATTCTGCTCCGCCACCCAAGGGCTGAATAACTCAGGCCAGGCAGCAAAGGTTAACGCGGGACTTACAACTGGATTCGACCGCGATTTTTATCCACGGTGCTCGAACCAATCCCTTTGACGTTAACCAAGTCGTCTGCGGACTTGAACGGGCCGTGGGTTTGCCGCCAGCTAACAATATCTTCCGCCCGTTTCAGGCCAACGCCCTGTAATACTTCGGCCAATTCCGCCGCTGAGGCCTGATTTATATTGACCGCCGGCTGGGACTGGATTGCAGGCTCTTTACCTGCGGCCACGGCCTGCGTGGATGCCACGCCAAATAACAACGTCACCGCCAGTAAAATCGTGTGCAGAAATGCCTTGGGATTAAATTGCGTGTTCATGGACCACCTCATGTTTTGTTAAGGGAGCCCATGCTCACATGGCGGCGGCCCTGCTGCTGTAGGCCGCGGGAAGATTTCTCTGTGCTACGGAGATTGCAGGCTTTGTATGATTTCCGCCACTGCCTGTGTCGGCGAATCAGCACGGGTGATCGGTCGCCCAATCACTATATGGCTAACGCCAAGTTGCAGCGCCTCCGGCGGCGTCACGATACGGCTTTGATCTCCGGCATCACTGCCCGCAGGACGAATTCCGGGCGTGACCTTGAGGAACTCACTACCACAAATGGCGGTTATCATCGGAGCCTCTTGCGCGGAGCACACCACGCCATCCACACCACAGTCTTTTGCCAACGCGGCCAAACGACTGACCTGATCGGCAGCACTGCCGGCGACACCGATTTCGGCAAGGTCTGCGTCGCTCATGCTAGTCAATACAGTTACCGCCGTCAGCAATGGTCGCGATGATGCTTTGGCCAGTTCATTGGCCGCAGCCTCCATCATTCGGCGCCCACCGCTGGCATGAACATTGACCATCCATACCCCAAGGGCGGAAGCACTGCGCAGCGCCGCCGCCACGGTGTTGGGAATATCGTGAAATTTCAGATCCAGAAACAACTCGAAACCAAGCGCTTGCAGGGCTTCGACCACGGCAGGCCCTTCCCGGGTAAAAATCTCCTTGCCCACCTTCAGGCGCACAACAGCAGGATCAAGCTGTCGCGCCAGGGCAACAGCATCATTCAGGCGCGGATAGTCCAACGCCACAATAACCGGTGAAATACTCATTCAAACTTCCCGATGAGAATGAGGCCGCGAGGTACCCCAGTGCTTACAGGATGGACACTGCCATTGTCGACGAGTGGACTCAAAACCACAGTCTCGACACTGGTATGTCACTTTTTGCTGCAATAACTGGTCGGCCAGACTTTTCAGAATACCCAGCTGCTGATTATCGTTGTTATCGGCAGCCGTAGCATTCATATCGATGATTTTTTTCAGCCCACGCACCGATGGATGGGTTTTAACGTGATCAGCAATAAACAGGGATGCCGCCTGATCACCAAACTGGAGCCGCAATCGCTCGGACAGCTTGAGCACAATGGCAGTAGACGGAGCCTCAACGCACAGCCTGCCAAGATACTGGGTAAACTCATCAAGGCGATCCAGCGCTTTGTAGCAAGCTTCCAGATCGTCCAGCACTTCATCGAAAAAACCAGCATCTTGCCGACGCACACGCCGCAGGGCACGCAACGCGCTTTCCCAATTCTCCTCAGACATTTCCAGCTGCCCTTGCAGCAAGCTGGCGCGCACACACTGGTCGTCTAGCTGTAACGCGCGACGCAGAGTGCGGCGGGCAGCGTTACTCTGCCCTTGCTTGATCATCCTCTCTGCCAACTCACAGTTGTATTGAGCCAACACCGGAGCGATGGCAGCCTCACTGGACAACAAACGCTCCGCAGTGCTAATTGCGCTATGCCAATCTTTCTCCTGTTCAAAAATGGACAGCAGCATGCGCAGAACAGTGCCATTGTGACGGCCGCCCTGCTCAACCAATCGCTGCAGAATATGCTCTGCACGGTCCAGTACGCCGGCACTGAGAAAATCCTGAGCAAGCTCCAGCTGCACATCACCTCTGGCCGCCTCCGGCAACTGAGGGTGATCCAGCAAATTACTGTGTATCAGGGTGGCGCGGTCCAGCTCACCCCGGCGACGGAACACACGCGCCAAAGCCAAATGGGTTTCAAGGGTGTGTTCACTGACTGCGAGACTTTTCACAAAAACTTCGATGGCCTTGTCCGGCTGCTCACTGAGAAAATAATTGAGCCCGCGGATATATTCTCGGGAAAGACCTTCCATTTGCCGGACATGACGACGACGGCCATCCCGGCGACCAAAGAAATAACCAATAGCAATGGCAACGAAAAACAGCAGCCACCATTCCGGCTGGTTCATGGCTGCCGCCCCGCTTTCTGCCGCCTTACTTTCAAGTGACGCGACAACAGCGCAAGTAGAAAACCAAGCACAAGGCCCGCCGCGAAAGTCAGCAACAAAAGAAATCCCAAAGAACCCTGCCAATTTAGGCCTGGCCAGAGAAAGTTCACAGACACCGGGGAAGAATTCACAAACAGGAAGAACAAAAATACGATGGCAAGCGCAGCAAATATCAGGAGGCCGACCGTGGTACCGAGACGGCGCATGGGAAGTTCTCCGTTATCAGCCCGTACGAGCCGGAGCCAAGGCAATGCTCTCTGATTCCTGCATAGCCTGATTTACACGTTCGCGAAGCTCTTTGCCCGGCTTGAAGTGCGGAACATATTTGCCCTGCAACTCAACGGAAGCTCCGGTTTTCGGATTACGCCCGACTCGGGGCGCACGGAAATGTAGTGAAAAGCTGCCAAAGCCTCGAATTTCAATACGACCGCCCTCAGCCAGCGCGTTCGCCATTTCTTCGATCATGGTCTTGACCGCCAGTTCAACATCACGGGGCGACAACTGTGCTTGACGAGCAGAAATGCGTTCAATCAATTCTGACTTGGTCAGCGCCATACCTTATCCCCCGTTAGTGCCTTTGCAAAAACGACCTGCAGGAGCGGCCTTGACCGCGATTTTTCTAAACCTCGCGGCCAAGGCCGCTCCTACGGGTCGCTCTTGCAGTAGCGTTTTCTTACTCGTTGCCGCCCATCTGTGCCTTGATCAGGTCACCAATGGTTTTCGGCGCCTGAGCGTCCTGACGCAAGGCTTCTACCGCTTCCTGCTCGTCCTTCACGTCTTTCGACTTGATGGACAGGTTGATGATGCGGTTTTTGCGATCCACCGAGGTGATCTTCGCTTCCACTTCATCACCGACCTTGAGGACGGCAGAGACGTCTTCTACCCGGTCACGGGACACTTCGGAGGCCTTGATAGTACCTTCCACGGTGTCTGCGAGCTCGACGGTGGCAGTCTTCTGGTCAACGGCAATAACCTTGCCTTTAACCACAGCGCCTTTGTCGTTCTCAGAAACATACTGACCGAACGGATCGCTTGTCAACTGCTTGATTCCAAGGGAAATTCGCTCGCGCTCCGGATCGATGGACAGAATCACGGTGTCGATCTCGTCACCCTTGGCAAACTTGCGAACAGCATCTTCGCCGGTTTCTTCCCAGGAGATGTCAGACAGGTGCACCAGACCATCGATGCCGCCTTCCAGACCAATGAAGATACCGAAGTCGGTGATCGACTTGATCTTGCCGCTGACTTTGTCGTCTTTCTGGTACTTGGTACCGAAGGATTCCCACGGATTTGCCTGGCACTGCTTGATACCCAGGGAAATACGACGACGGTCCTGCTCGATATCGAGGATCATCACGTCGACATCGTCGCCAATGGAAACGACTTTGGACGGATGAATGTTCTTGTTGGTCCAATCCATTTCGGACACGTGCACCAGACCTTCCACGCCTTCTTCGATTTCGGCAAAGCAGCCATAGTCGGTGAGGTTGGTGATCTTCGCTTTGACCTTGGCACCCTGTGGGTAGCGGGCCACGATGTCGTGCCACGGATCTTCGCCCAACTGCTTGAGGCCGAGGGAAACGCGCATCTTGTCACGGTCAAACTTGAGTACCTTGACTTCGATTTCCTGACCCACTTCCACGATCTCGGAGGGATGCTTGATACGCTTCCAGGCCATGTCGGTGATGTGCAGCAGGCCGTCGATGCCGCCGAGGTCAACGAACGCACCGTAATCGGTAAGGTTCTTGACGATACCTTTAACAACCATAGCTTCCTGCAGCGACTCAAGCAGCTGGTCGCGCTCGGCACTGTGTTCGGCTTCCATCACAGCGCGGCGGGAAACGACCACGTTGTTGCGCTTGGCGTCGAGCTTGATAACTTTGAAGTCCAGCTCTTTGCCTTCCAGATGGGCAACGTCGCGCACCGGACGGATATCGACCAGGGAGCCTGGCAGGAACGCACGGATAAGGCCAACGTCGACGGTGAAACCGCCTTTGACCTTGCCGCTGATAATACCTTTGACGATGGCGGTCTTCTCGAAAGCCTCTTCGAGTTCCGTCCAGATTTCAGCGCGCTTGGCTTTTTCGCGCGACAGGCGGGTGAAGCCCAGGCCATCATCGATGGCATCAACGGCAACTTCGACTTCGTCGCCAACATTGATTTCCAGTTCACCACGCTCATTAACAAATTCTTCGCGTGCAATCACACCCTCGGACTTCAGTCCGGCATTCACGGTGATCCAATCGCTATCAATGGCCACTACGGTGCCGCGAATAATCGCGCCACGGGCAACATCGAGATCTTTAAGGCTTTCTTCAAACAGTTCGGCGAATGATTCGCTCATCACAAATACCCTACGGTTTAACCATACCAGCCAGCAGGTATGGGCAGCTTTAAGTTAGATTAATCGACGGCCTTGCTGGTTTACTTTTGCGACCGAACGTTAACCTGCCCGCGCGCATTATCACGACCATTCGCGATAATGCAGTGTGCTCAAACGAGAGTGCGTTTGCGCGCTTCGCCAAGAATCCGATCGAGCACGTCATCAATCGTGAGCGGTGTGCTGTCGATCACCAACGCATCGTCGGCGGGCTTCAGCGGTGCCACATCACGGTTCATATCGCGCTCATCCCGGTTGCGGATGTCCTCGACAAGGGCGGCGAGATTAGCATCAAACCCCTTTTCCTTCAACTGGTTATAGCGCCTGCGGGCACGTTCTTCGGGGCTGGCGGTGAGGTAGATTTTCAGAGGGGCTCTGGTGAACACCACGGTGCCCATATCGCGGCCGTCGGCCACCAGCCCCGGCGGCTGGGCGAAGGACTGCTGACGGGCCATAAGAGCATCCCGCACCGGCTGATGAACCGCTACCCGGCTGGCTAACTCGCCTACCTCTTCCGTACGCAGAAAGTCAGACACATCGACACCGGCCAGTTCAATCAGCAAATCTCCACGCTGTTCGATAAACCGGGCAGGCAGATCACGGGCCAACGGCACCAGTGCGTCCGAGTCTTCCAGAGACACACCGAGATTGCGCGCATGCAGCCCCAAGAGGCGATAAAGTGCTCCGGAATCAAGAAGATGCCAGCCCAGCGCCACCGCCACCCGGCGCGCAATGGTGCCCTTGCCAGAGGACACCGGGCCATCGATGGTAATCACGCTGACGGCCTGGGTTGAGGATTGGGAGGCGGGCTGAGCCATCACTTGGGTCATCAATCCTGCTCCACGGTCAGCTTCAGACCGGCGGCGGAAGCCAGCTCGGCGAAGGCCGGGAACGAAGTTGCCACATTGGCGCAGTCATGGATCAGGATCGGAGCCGTAGCCCTCAGCGAGGCGATGGCAAAGCTCATGGCGATGCGGTGGTCACCATGGGCATAGACTTCGCCGCCGCCATACTGGCCACCGCGAATACGAATGCCATCCTCGTACACTTCGTTGTCGACCCCCAGGGTGGTCAAGCCATCGGCCATCACCTGAATACGGTCAGACTCTTTAACGCGCAGCTCTTCGGCACCGTGGAGAATGGTGTCACCCTCGGCATTCGCCGCAGCTACAAACAGTACCGGGAACTCATCAATGGCCAGCGGCACGAGCGCTTCCGGAATAGTGATCCCTTTCAGTTTGGCGCTGCGAACACGGATATCCGCCACCGGCTCACCGCCAGCATCGCGTTGATTTTCAAGGGTAATATCCGCCCCCATCAGTTTGAGAATATCGATAATGCCGGTGCGAGTGGGGTTAATGCCCACATGACGCAGTAGCAGCTCGGAGCCTTCGGCGATAGAGGCGCCGACAAGGAAAAACGCCGCTGAGGAAATGTCCGCAGGCACTTCCAGCGCACAGGCGGTCAGTTTGCCGCCGCCGGTCACCCGACTGGTGGCGCCTTCGCGCACCACGTTATAACCAAAGCCCGCCAACATACGCTCGGTATGGTCACGGGTTGGCGCCGGCTCGGTCACCGAGGTTTCGCCGTCGGCATACAGT